>NZ_RJNZ01000011.1:0-68833 GCF_003942865.1 Streptococcus mitis
GAATGGTTTTCTTGATTTGAATAGATATTCAATTTTGAGTAGGTATTACTCAGAGTTAAGTGACGATAGCCTAGGAGATACACCTGTACCCATGCCGAACACAGAAGTTAAGCCCTAGAACGCCGGAAGTAGTTGGGGGTTGCCCCCTGTGAGATATGGAAGTCGCTTAGCTCTAGGGAGTTTAGCTCAGCTGGGAGAGCATCTGCCTTACAAGCAGAGGGTCAGCGGTTCGATCCCGTTAACTCCCATTTAAGCGGGTGTAGTTTAGTGGTAAAACTACAGCCTTCCAAGCTGTTGTCGCGAGTTCGATTCTCGTCACCCGCTTTGAACTCTGTTCAAATTACCAAGTTTTTTAACTTGGGCGCGTAGCTCAGGTGGTTAGAGCGCACGCCTGATAAGCGTGAGGTCGGTGGTTCGAGTCCACTCGTGCCCATAAAGTTTGGTCCGTTGGTCAAGGGGTTAAGACACCGCCTTTTCACGGCGGTAACACGGGTTCGAATCCCGTACGGACTATTTTGGAGGATTACCCAAGTCCGGCTGAAGGGAACGGTCTTGAAAACCGTCAGGCGTGTAAAAGCGTGCGTGGGTTCGAATCCCACATCCTCCTTTTTGTATTAACGCGGGATGGAGCAGCTCGGTAGCTCGTCGGGCTCATAACCCGAAGGTCGTAGGTTCAAATCCTGCTCCCGCAATAAGGCTCGGTAGCTCAGATGGTAGAGCAATGGATTGAAGCTCCATGTGTCGGCGGTTCGATTCCGTCTCGCGCCATTATATATTTTTCGGAAGGGTAGCGAAGAGGCTAAACGCGGCGGACTGTAAATCCGCTCCTTCGGGTTCGGGGGTTCGAATCCCTCCCCTTCCATTTTACGGGCATAGTTTAAAGGTAGAACTAAGGTCTCCAAAACCTTCAGTGTGGGTTCAATTCCTACTGCCCGTGTTAATAAAATTATGGCGGGTGTGGTGAAGTGGTTAACACACCAGATTGTGGCTCTGGCATGCGTGGGTTCGATCCCCATCACTCGCCTATTTTATATTATTGGGGTATAGCCAAGCGGTAAGGCAAGGGACTTTGACTCCCTCATGCGTTGGTTCGAATCCAGCTACCCCAGTTACTATTTGCCGGCGTGGCGGAATTGGCAGACGCGCTGGACTCAAAATCCAGTGTCCGCAAGGACGTGCCGGTTCGACCCCGGCCGCCGGTATAGTATAGCGATAAGGAACGTTGTAGATCTTCGTTCCTTTTTATATTATGTTTGCTATAATAATACTTATTCAAATTTTATTTAGATTATGAAAGTGTAGGGAAGTATGTCTCGTTCTATCGATTTATTAAAATATCGGTATTTGAAAAATATTAAAGAAAATCCTGAATTGTTTGTCGGGATTGAGCTGGAATATCCTGTTTTAAACTTAGAAGGGAATGCTACAGATGTTGAAGTTATCAAACACTTATTCCGATATTTAGTTTCTGCTTTGGATTTTACTGTCGAAAAGGTAGATGATTTTGGGACTCCCATTCAGTTAGTGGATCCAGTAAGTCAGGATACTATTTTATTTGAAGTTTCCTATACTACGATTGAGTTTGCATTTGGTAAGGCTGAAACGATGCAAGAGGTTGAAGAACGTTTTAGTATTTATATGGAAGCAATCCAGAAGAAGTTAGCTGAATCAAATCATACTATTGTTGGCTGTGGTATTCATCCCAACTGGGATAAAAATGAGAATTGTCCAGTGGCTTATCCACGCTATCGGATGTTGATGGACTATTTGAGTTTGAGTAGGAATGTGACTAAATCAGACTTACATCATTTCCCTGAATATGGTGCTTTTATCTGTGGGAGTCAGGTTCAGTTGGATGTTTCAAAGTCTAACTACTTACGGGTAATTAATGCTTTTACCCAAATTGAAGCAGTTAAGGCTTATTTATTTGCAAACTCTGAGTTTACAGGTGCAGATTGGGATACAAAAATCTCAAGAGATATTTTCTGGGAAGAATCGATGCATGGTATCTATCCAGAGAATGTTGGTGTCAATGCTAGTCTCTTTAAAGATGAGGATGATTTTTTTGATTATCTAGATCATTCTGCAATTTTTACTGCGGAACGTGATGGACAAACCTATTATTTTTATCCGATTCAGGCTAGGGACTATTTGGCTACACCTGAAATCCAAGCATATGCGCTTAATGGGGATGAGATTATTATTTATCCTCAAGAGAAGGATTTTGAAACCCATCGTAGTTATCAGTACCAAGACTTAACGACTCGCGGAACAGTTGAGTTTCGTAGTGTGTGTACTCAACCTCTAGATAGAACCTTCGCTTCAGCAGCTTTTCACTTAGGATTGTTGGTTAATTTAGATAAGTTAGAAGCTTACTTAGAAACAGCACCTTTCTTTAAAGAATTTGGTCGTGATTACAAGTTTTTAAGACGGCAATTTTCTAAAAAAAATCTTATAGCTGAGGAAAAAACTGCGATTATTGAATTTTCCAAAGACTTACTCCTTCTAGCTGAGGAAGGACTGGAGATGAGAAATAAGCAAGAAATGACCTACTTACAGGCTTTGAAAGAAGAATTGAGCCTATAATTTCTCTTATAAAAGGAGAATTTTCTGAAAAATCATGATATAATGGATGAGACTATAGATAAAGGATAGAGAGTAATGACATTAGTTTATCAATCAACGCGTGACGCCAACAATACAGTAACTGCTAGCCAAGCAATTTTGCAAGGTTTGGCGACGGACGGTGGTTTATTTACACCGGTTACTTATCCAAAGGTAGATTTGGACTTTGACAAATTGAAAGATGCTTCTTATCAGGAAGTTGCTAAGATTGTTTTGTCAGCATTTTTAGATGACTTTACAGCTGAAGAGTTGGACTACTGTATCAACAATGCCTACGATAGCAAGTTTGATACTCCAGCTATCGCACCATTAGTGAAATTAGACGGGCAATACAACCTGGAGCTTTTCCATGGTTCAACAATTGCTTTTAAGGATATGGCCTTATCTATTTTGCCATACTTTATGACAACAGCTGCTAAGAAGCATGGTTTGGAGAATAAGATTGTCATCTTAACAGCGACATCTGGTGATACTGGGAAGGCTGCTATGGCAGGGTTTGCGGATGTTCCTGGTACTGAGATTATCGTCTTTTATCCAAAGGATGGTGTCAGCAAGGTGCAAGAGTTGCAAATGACCACTCAGACTGGTGATAACACTCATGTTATCGCCATTGATGGTAACTTTGACGATGCTCAAACCAACGTTAAGCATATGTTCAATGATGTGGTCCTTCGTGAAAAATTATCGGCCAATAAGTTGCAATTTTCATCAGCTAACTCTATGAATATTGGTCGTCTGGTACCACAGATTGTTTATTATGTTTATGCCTACGCTCAGTTGGTTAAGACTGGTGAGATTGTGGCTGGTGATAAGGTCAACTTCACAGTACCAACTGGAAACTTTGGAAATATCTTGGCTGCCTTTTATGCTAAGCAAATTGGTCTACCAGTTGGCAAATTAATCTGTGCTTCAAATGACAACAATGTTTTGACAGACTTCTTCAAGACACGTGTTTACGACAAGAAGCGTGAGTTTAAGGTAACAACTAGTCCATCTATGGATATTTTGGTATCTTCAAACTTGGAGCGCTTGATTTTCCATCTTTTGGGTAATGATGCGGTTAAGACAGCTGAACTCATGAATGCCTTGAACACGCAAGGACAATATGAATTGACAGACTTTGATGCAGAGATTCTTGCACTCTTTGTAGCTGAATATGCGACTGAGGAAGAAACAGCAGCAGAAATCAAGCGTGTTTATGAGTCAGATTCTTATATCGAGGATCCACATACGGCGGTTGCCTCAGCAGTTTATAAAAAATACCAAGCTGCTACTTGGGATGCGACTAAGACAGTGATTGCTTCAACAGCTAGTCCATACAAGTTCCCAGTGGTTGCAGTAGAAGCTGTAACTGGAAAATCAGGGCTTGGCGACTTTGAAGCCTTGGCTCAATTACATGAAATCTCAGGCGTTGCAGTACCACCAGCAGTTGATGGGCTTGAAACAGCTCCTGTTCGTCATAAGACAACTGTTGCAGCAACAGACATGCAAGTAGCGGTTGAGGCTTATCTAGGACTTTAAAACAGAGGGAGTAAACTCGGTTGGGAAACCAACTGAGTTTCTTTTCATCAGGAGGACGGATTGTTTAAGAAAAATAAAGATATTCTTAATATTGCATTGCCAGCTATGGGTGAAAACTTTTTGCAGATGCTCATGGGAATGATGGACAGTTACTTGGTAGCCCACTTGGGCTTGATAGCCATTTCGGGTGTATCAGTAGCTGGCAATATTATCACGATTTACCAGGCGATTTTCATCGCTCTGGGAGCTGCTATTTCCAGTGTTATTTCAAAAAGTTTGGGGGAGAAGAATCAGTCTAAGCTAGCCTACCATGTGACTGAGGCGTTGAAAATTACTTTACTCTTAAGTTTCCTTTTGGGAGCTTTGTCCATCTTCGCTGGGCAAGAGATGATAGGACTTTTGGGGACGGAGAGAACTGTAGCTGAGAGTGGTGGACTCTACCTATCTTTAGTAGGCGGATCGATTGTTCTCTTAGGTTTAATGACTAGTCTGGGAGCCTTGATTCGTGCAACGCATAATCCACGTCTGCCTCTCTATGTTAGTTTTTTATCCAATGCCTTGAATATTCTGTTTTCAAGTCTAGCTATTTTTGTTCTGGATATGGGGGTAGCTGGTGTTGCTTGGGGGACAATTCTGTCTCGTTTGGTAGGTCTTGTGATTTTGTGGTCGCAATTAAAGTTGCCTTTTGAGAAACCGACTTTTGGTTTAGATAAGGAACTATTGACCTTAGCTTTACCAGCAGCTGGAGAGCGACTGATGATGCGGGCTGGAGATGTAGTAATCATTGCCTTGGTTGTTTCTTTTGGAACGGAGGCGGTGGCGGGAAATGCAGTCGGAGAAGTCTTGACCCAGTTTAACTATATGCCTGCTTTTGGAGTTGCTACAGCAACGGTCATGCTGGTAGCTCGAGCAGTTGGAGAGGATAATTGGGAAAGAGTAGCTGGTTTGAGCCAGCAAACTTTTTGGCTTTCTCTGGTCCTCATGTTGCCTTTGACCTTCAATATCTATGCTTTGGGTGTACCACTCACTCATCTCTATACGACTGATCCTCTAGCGGTTGAGGCTAGTGTTCTAGTGACACTGTTTTCACTACTTGGAACTCCTATGACGATAGGAACAGTCATCTATACAGCAGTCTGGCAGGGTTTGGGCAATGCTCGCCTTCCCTTTTATGCGACAAGTATAGGAATGTGGTGTATCCGCATTGGAACAGGATATCTGATGGGGATTGTTCTTGGTTGGGGCTTGCCTGGTATTTGGGCAGGTACTCTTTTGGATAATGGTTTTCGTTGGTTATTTCTACGTTACCGTTACCAGCGTTATATGAGCTTGAAAGGATAGGAAATGCAAAAAACAGCTTTTATTTGGGATTTAGACGGGACATTATTGGATTCTTACGAAGCGATTTTGTCAGGGATTGAGGAAACTTTTGCTCAGTTTTCTATTCCTTATGATAAGGAGCAGGTGAGAGAGTTTATTCTCAAGTATTCTGTTCAGGATTTGCTTGTGCAGGTGGCGGAAGAGAGAAAACTGGATGTGGAAGTGCTAAATCAGGTGCGTGCCCAGAGTCTGGCTGAAAAAAATGCCCAAGTAGTTTTGATGCCAGGTGCGCGTGAGATGCTAGCTTGGGCAGACCAAGTAGGAATTCAACAGTTTGTTTACACTCATAAGGGAGACAATGCTCTTACCATTCTCAGAGACTTGGGTTTGGAATCTTATTTTACAGAGATTTTAACCAGTCAGAGTGGCTTTGCGCGTAAACCTAGTTCAGAAGCGGCTAACTATCTGATAGACAAGTATCAGTTGAATCATGATAATACTTATTATATAGGGGACCGGACTTTGGATGTGGAATTTGCTCAGAATAGTGGGATTCAAAGTATCAACTTTTTAGAGTCGACTTATGAAGGTAATCACAGGATTCAAGCGTTAGCAGATATTTCCCGTTTTTTAAGGCTGAGCGATAAAGAGATTGTGTCAGTTTTGTGACAGAGACCTAACAAACTATTTCAAGTAACCGAGTTTGTTACAAGGAATAGACAGTTCTGTTAAATAGGCCCGAGAGGGCTTTTTTTCTGCATTTTTTGTGTTATGATAGACAGGTACTCATTTGAAAGGAATTTGAAAGAATGAAGAAAAGAATATTATTAGCCTCAACAGTAGCCTTGTCATTTGCCCCAGTATTGGCAACTCAAGCAGAAGAAGTTCTTTGGACTGCACGTAGTGTTGAGCAAATCCAAAATGATTTGACTAAAACGGATAACAAAACAAGTTATACCGTTCAGTATGGTGATACCTTGAGCACCATTGCAGAAGCCTTGGGTGTAGATGTCACAGTTCTTGCGAATTTGAATAAAATCACGAATATGGACTTGATTTTCCCAGAAACTGTTTTGACAACGACTGTCAATGAAGCAGAAGAAGTAACAGAAGTTGAAATCCAAACTCCTCAAGCAGACTCTAGTGAAGAAGTGACAACTGCGACAGCAGATTTGACAACCAATCAAGTGACGGTTGATGATCAAACTGTTCAGGTTGCAGACCTTTCTCAACCAATTGCAGAAGCTCCAAAAGCGGTAGAAACTACAAGAACAAAAGAAGTGGCATCAAGTTCAGAAGTTGCAGAGACAGTTGCTACTGCAGAAGAAGTGGCACCATCTACAAATACCTCAACGTCAGCGGAGCAAACAGCCGAAACAAGTAGTGCAGTTGCAGAAGCAGCTCCTCAGGCAACGACTCCAGCTGAGAAAGATGAAACACAAGCAAGCACTCAAGCTGAGAAAGATGAAACACAAGCAAGCACTCAAGTTGAATCAGCAGTGGAAGCAACTACAATACCAGTAGAAGAAAAAGCACCTGAAACAACTGCAACAAGTTCAGAAGAAGCAAAAGAAGTAGCATCATCAAGTGAAGCTACAGCAGCAGTTTCTACTTATCAACCAGAAGAGGCGAAAACAGTTTCAACAACTTACGCGGCTCCAGCTGCGCCCGATTATGCTGGACTGGCAGTAGCGAAATCTGAAAATACTGGCCTTCAACCACAAACAGCTGCCTTTAAAGAAGAAATCGCCAACTTGTTTGGCATCACATCCTTTAGTGGTTACCGTCCAGGAGATAGTGGAGATCACGGAAAAGGTTTGGCTATCGATTTTATGGTACCAGAAAGCTCAGAACTAGGGGATAAGGTTGCGGAATACGCTATTCAAAACATGGCCAGCCGTGGAATTAGTTACATCATCTGGAAACAACGTTTCTATGCTCCATTCGATAGCAAATATGGGCCAGCTAATACTTGGAACCCAATGCCAGACCGTGGTAGTGTGACAGAAAACCACTATGACCACGTTCACGTTTCAATGAATGGATAAATCAGACTTTATAATATCATTTTGACGAATGAGATCTAGCTTTCGTTATAGAGAGCGATTCTCGTTCGTTTTTTTCTTTGTCATACTCTTCGAAAATCTCTTCAAACCACGTCAGTTTTATCTGCAATCTCAAAGCTGTGCTTTGAGCAACCTACGGATAGCTTCCTAGTTTGCTCTTTGATTTTCATTGAGTATCAATATGAATGGAAAATGGAAGTTACCATTTTGTAATGATTGAAGCAACATTCTTGCAATCTATTTTACTTTGCACTATAATTGATTAGTCAACTATTGATAAATCAATAGAAAGGAGAAAGAAATGATAGAGATTCAAGATTTACTTTATCAACTCCGCTTGTCTGAGCAAGCGAGCACGAAATTGTTTGAGAAAAGACTTGGGATTAGTTTGACACGGTATCAGATTTTATTATTTTTGCTGAAGCATTCCCCTTGTAATCAAATAGCAGTTCAGGAGCGTTTGAAAATTGATCAGGCTGCTTTGACACGGCATTTCAAGATTTTAGAAAAGGAAGGTTTGGTGGAGCGTCATCGTAATCCTGAAAATCAGCGGGAAGTGTTGGTAGAGGCTACGAAGTACGCTAAGGAGCAGTTAGTGGTGAATCCCCCTCTGCAACATATCAAGGTTAAGGAAGAGATGGAAAGTATCTTAACAGAGTCTGAAAGAACAGAACTCAGCCGTTTATTAGACAAATTGGTTTTGGGTATTGAAAATATAGAAATTTAAGGAGAAATAGATGTCAATTACTACAATCATTTTAGCAACGATCGTTGCTTTGGAGCATTTTTACATTTTTTATTTGGAAAGTATTGCAACACAATCAGATGCGACTAGTCGTGTCTTTAACATGGACAAGGAAGAACTGGCTCGTCCGTCGGTAAGTTCACTGTTTAAAAATCAAGGGATTTATAATGCTTTGCTAGGAGTCTTTCTCCTGTATGGGATTTATTTCTCACAGAATTTAGAAATTGTGACTATTTTTGTCTTGTTTGTGATTGGTGCTGCGGCTTATGGCTCTCTCACAGCAGATAAAAAAATTATTTTAAAGCAAGGCGGACCAGCTTTTTTGGCCTTGATTAGTATTTTTCTCTTTAAATAAACTTTAATGCCAGTCTGATCCTCTCTAGTCCTTTTCACTCCAGAATAAGGGAAATATGTTATACTTGTTTTTAAGAAAAAAGTCTCATTGAATTAGTTTTGAGGAGTTAGAAATGAAAGTATTAGTGACAGGTTTTGAGCCCTTTGGAGGGGAAAAGGTCAATCCAGCCTTGGAGGCCATTAAAGGTTTACCAGCTGAAATCCATGGTGCTGAGGTCCGTTGGTTAGAAGTGCCAACAGTCTTTCAAAAATCGGCCCAAGTATTGGAAGAAGAGATGAGTCGTTATCAACCTGATTTTGTCCTTTGTATTGGCCAAGCAGGTGGAAGATCTAGCTTGACACCTGAACGAGTGGCCATTAACCAAGACGATGCACGCATTCCTGATAACGAAGGTAATCAGCCGATTGACCTTCCCATTCGCCAAGACGGTGCTTCGGCCTACTTTAGTAGTTTGCCTATTAAAGCGATGGTCCAAGCTATAAAAAAAGAGGGCTTGCCGGCCTCTGTTTCCAATACGGCAGGGACTTTTGTCTGCAATCATTTGATGTATCAGGCTCTCTATTTGGTAGAAAAGAAATTTCCACATGTTAAGGCAGGTTTTATGCACATTCCTTATATGATGGAACAGGTGGTGAATCGACCGACTACTCCAGCTATGAGTTTAGTGGACATTAGGCGAGGGATAGAAGCAGCAATCGGAGCCATGATAGAATATGGAGATGAGGACCTCAAGTTGGTAGGCGGAGAAACTCATTGATAGAAAAAAGCTTGAGGGGAAAAACCTTCAAGCTTTTGGACGTTTTCGAGCCAGTACTGCTCGGTAAAAAATCATTTTATTGATTTGAATGTAGGGTAGGAGTGAGAAACTAGCAATTCCAAAAGTAATCCAATTGAGGAAGTACCAAGGAAGGAGTTGTAGGTCTAGGACGAAACGCTGGAACTTGTAACCTTTCATCAGGAAACGGCTAGTCTTAAGGATTTGTCCTGGATTGGCTTGTCCCAAGTCTAGGGTGTCACAGAGGAGAAATTCTACCTGCGAATAGGCATAGTATTGTGGAATATAGAGACTATTTCCTACAATCATCAAGAGGATACTTGCTAGAAAGTAAAGACCAAAGGTTATGAGGAGGTCTTCGGTTTCAATTGACGTGAGATCCAGATTGGGAAACTCAGGGTGAAGGGCAACGAATTTTTTTGCAAGAAAACTACTGTAAAAGAGGAAGTAAATCCCGAGTAAACTAGGAATGCTCCATAAAAAGAGATAGAAACGTTTGAGAAGAAGAGTCAAAAAGGTTTGTGAAAAGTGCTCTTCGTTAAAGAGAGTAAGACTATTTTTGACGGATAGTTCTGTATCTGGATTCTTTATAAGTTTTAGCGTTGTATAGACGGAACTGGTTAGAAGAATAGCTCCGATAAAGGAGACTAATAGTGGGAAAAGGTAGGCTTGGGATATATGGCCAAACACGCTTAAAAAGGGTTGTTCTAAAACACTCTCGTTTATGCGCTCTAAGGGATTGAGGAAGCCAGACAAAATGACCAGCATGCTAGGTAATAGATAGACGAGAAAGAGGCGGGGATTTTCAGATTGAAATTGTCTAGCCTGCAGACGAACGGNTTTTAAATCAATTTTTGGGTATTTCATTCTCTCATTATACCATAGTTCGTGACAGTTCCTACTTTTTTTGATAAAATCATACAGTATGCCCTTGGGCACAAAGTATGAACTGGGACTGTCTTTCCCAGCTTCGGAGGTAAAAAATGTCAGATTCACCAATCAAATATCGTTTGATTAAGAAAGAAAAACACACAGGAGCTCGTCTGGGAGAAATCATCACTCCCCACGGTACCTTCCCAACACCTATGTTTATGCCAGTTGGGACACAAGCCACTGTCAAAACTCAGTCGCCAGAAGAGTTAAAGGAGATGGGTTCAGGGATTATCCTGTCAAACACCTATCATCTCTGGCTTCGCCCTGGAGATGAACTCATCGCACGCGCAGGTGGTCTCCACAAGTTCATGAATTGGGACCAGCCTATTTTGACAGATAGTGGTGGTTTTCAGGTTTATTCCTTAGCAGATAGTCGCAATATCACAGAAGAAGGGGTAACCTTTAAAAATCATCTCAATGGTTCTAAGATGTTCTTATCCCCAGAAAAAGCCATTTCTATTCAGAATAATTTGGGCTCAGACATCATGATGTCCTTTGATGAATGTCCTCAGTTTTATCAACCATACGACTACGTTAAGAAATCAATCGAGCGTACCAGTCGTTGGGCTGAGCGTGGTTTGAAGGCTCACCGTCGTCCACATGACCAAGGTTTGTTTGGGATTGTGCAGGGGGCAGGATTTGAAGACTTGCGTCGCCAATCGGCTCATGACCTTGTTAGCATGGATTTCCCAGGCTACTCTATCGGTGGTTTGGCGGTGGGAGAAACCCACGAAGAGATGAATGCAGTCTTGGACTTTACAACTCCACTGCTGCCTGAAAATAAACCTCGCTATTTGATGGGGGTGGGAGCGCCAGATAGCTTGATTGATGGGGTGATTCGTGGGGTGGATATGTTTGACTGTGTCTTGCCGACTCGAATCGCTCGTAATGGGACTTGTATGACCAGTCAAGGTCGTTTGGTTGTCAAAAATGCTCAGTTTGCTGAGGACTTTACGCCACTGGATCCTGAGTGTGATTGCTACACATGTAAGAACTATACACGCGCCTACCTTCGTCACCTGCTCAAGGCTGATGAAACCTTTGGTATCCGCTTGACGAGTTATCACAATCTTTACTTCTTGCTTAACCTGATGAAGCAAGTGAGACAAGCCATCATGGATGACAATCTCTTGGAATTCCGTGAGTATTTTGTTGAAAAATATGGCTATAATAAGTCAGGCCGTAATTTTTAAACTGGAATTGATATAAGCTAAAAATCCTAAGTTTTCTCTTGGGATTTTTCTTCTTTTTTTGATAGAATAAAGTGTATAATGAAAGGGAGAATAAACTCGTATGCGTATTAAATGGTTTTCCTTGATTAGGATTACAGGTTTACTTTTGGTACTCTTGTATCATTTCTTTCAGACAATCTTTCCTGGAGGATTTTTCGGGGTAGATGTCTTTTTCACATTTTCAGGCTTTCTGATTACGGCTCTACTTATCGAAGAATTTTCTAAAAATCATGAGATTGACTTGATTGGATTTTTTAGGAGACGCTTTTATCGGATTGTGCCACCTGTGGTTTTGATGGTCTTGGTAACCATGCCCTTTACTTTTCTAGTTCGGCAAGATTATGTGGCTGGAATTGGGGGTCAGATTGCGGGTGTCTTAGGCTTCATGACCAACTTCTATGAGCTCCTAACAGGTGGGAGTTATGAATCTCAGTTCATTCCACATTTGTTTGTTCATAATTGGAGCTTGGCTGTTGAGGTTCACTACTATATTCTTTGGGGGTTGGCAGTTTGGTTCTTATCTAAACAGTCCAAATCAAATGGTCAGTTGAGAGGAATGGTCTTTCTCTTATCTGCTGCTGCCTTCTTGATCAGCTTCTTCTCCATGTTTATTGGTAGTTTTCTAGTAACCTCTTATTCCTCTGTTTACTTCTCTAGTTTAACTCATGTCTATCCATTCTTTTTGGGAAGTATCTTAGCAACGATTGTAGGTGTTCGTCAGACAACTTCTTTAGTTAAGCAGTTGAATAAAATCTGGGATTTACGAAAGACCCTTTTAGTTTTTGGAGGAGGTTTTGGCTTCTTACTCATTTTGACCTTCTTTGTCAAATTTACCTATCTCTTTGCCTATCTTATGGGCTTCTTGCTTGCCAGTCTTGCAGCCCTTGCTATGATTTTGGCGGCGCGTGTCTTACATGAAAAGACTCCTAACGTGCAGGAGCCAAAGATGATCAGCTTTTTAGCGGA
Organism: Streptococcus mitis; assembly: GCF_003942865.1. Taxonomy (GTDB): domain Bacteria; phylum Bacillota; class Bacilli; order Lactobacillales; family Streptococcaceae; genus Streptococcus; species Streptococcus mitis_BI. The sequence goes on from NZ_RJNZ01000011.1 coordinate 12,539, forward strand.
TACTAGCTATGCGGTTTATCTTTTCCATTGGCCTTTCTACATTATTTTCTCACAGTTGACATCAAATCTTCTTGCTGTGTTATTAACTTTGATTTTTTCTTATGGATTCGCCAGCCTATCATTTTATGTGTTGGAACCTTGGATTGCAGGAAAGGACACACCTATTATACAAACCCTTCGTCCTCTGCCTCATATTCACACAATCCTTGCTGCAAGTACAGGAATCTTGGCCTTCATTGTCTTTTTAGTGACTTTGATGGCACCACAAGTGGGAGCGTTTGAGACAGACTTGACTGTCAATGGTTTGAAGCAAGCTGCAACAAATATTGGTCAGACCAAGGTGATGACAGAACGAGCCGAAGCTGATAGTTTAGGAATTGCTGATGGCACTATGTTAATTGGTGATTCGGTAGCACTAAGAGCTAATACAGCTTTGCAGACAGCCCTTCCTGGAGCACAGATTAATGCACAAGTCAGCAGAACAACCAAGACTGCCAATGAAATCATGCTAAATAATAGCCAGAATAAATTTCTACCAAAGATGGTGGTTATTGCAACTGGGGTAAATAATCCTGAAAATTACAAGGAAGATTGGGATAGTATCGTGAAAAATCTTCCTAAGGGCCACCATATGGTTTTGGTGACTCCTTATGAAGGAGATAAGACAAAAGAGACCTATGGAATCGTTGAGAAGGCGGCTGCCTATATGAGAGAATTGGCAGAGAAGACTCCTTACGTCACGATAGCAGATTGGAATCAAGCTGCTAAGGAACATCCAGAAATTTGGACTGGGACAGACCAAGTCCATTTTGGAAGTGACAATAGTAAAATTGAAGCAGGAGCTAAATTGTATGCAGATACCATTGCTGCAGCCTTGCAAACAGCTCAAGACAAGCCGGTTAAATCAAAATAACTTGTATTAAAAAGAGAAGAGTTGGAGAAAGGAAGTATGACATCCAGCAGTCTAAAAAAATCTGAGTTCAGACACCTTATAAAAGCATAAAACGGCAAATTGCCGTTTTTATTTTATATTCTTTGATAAAATAGCTAAAATTGTATCGCTATCATTTGAGGTATCTGTTTTTACTAGTCCTGTTTCAACTCTACTAAATAATGAGTTAATAATTATTAGTCGCTCGTCTTTATCGATGTCAGTTCCAGCATAAGTTAGAGATTGATAAAATCTCGTTAAAGCTGCTTTTTGTCTGTATTCAGTAGCCAAATGATGATTTGACATCACAATCTTTATCAACACTCTAACAATGTAGATAAAAAATGAAATGACCGAAATAAGTATAAATGACTCAGATATGAATGGAATCTCTTTTTTGATAACATTTAAAGAATAGTCGTGTATCACGAGAACTAATATTACTGAAACAGATATTAAAGCTAAGACTGCACCAATAAGGAACCATGTCCATTTTGTAGCTCGCTTTTGATGTTCTATAGCACGCTCATTCCAAAGTTGCTCTGGAGCCTCTAGAGAAAGCTTATTTTTATATGTTTCCTCTAAATCTTTAAGCTTATTTTGCTTTTCTTTTTGCCAGTCGTTGAGAGATTTTTGAAATTCAGCAAACTCAGAAACTTTTTCATCGAATTGTTCCTGAATTTTATTATGTTTATCTTCTGTGAATGACGTAATTTCTCTATACTGTTCATCGGAGTTGTCTGAGATATCTTTCAACTTGCTAGCTAGAGGAGCTACTATATTTGTTTCAAAATCAGATATATTCTCTTTAATGTTTGAAAAGTTTTTTCTAAGTAAATATAGTGCTGGATAAAATACATATTGAGAGGTATTTGATAAATAACTACCTATAGCATTATTATACTTAGAGAGATAAATAAAATTTCTGATAGCTTCATTAAGATTGTCTTGAGATTGTTGAGTATAGAAAGAAACGAAACTTTTTAGTTTACGAATTTCTGAATCTTTGTCAATAGGAGAACTTATTGATAATATGTATACCATCTTATCTTGTTCTATTGATTCACGACTACTTGATAAATTATAGTAAAGTTGTTCATTTATTTTATCGATATTCAATTCTTCAAGCTCGAAGATATATTTTCTTATTAAATTAAACTTATCGCTCAAATTTTTCCAATTTGACATAAAATTATTGGGAGCTATGTCATAAATTGAACTCCAATAAGTAAGGTTACTTTTTATAATTTTTTCAAGCTCATCAAATGTAAAAAACTCTTTGTATTCGTGAAAATCAATTATAAAATCGCTAGAAATAGTGAATCTAAAGAGAATTTTATCATTTAGAAAATTTGATACTTGTTTTTTCGTAAAACTCATTATTTACCTCAATAGAGTTAAAAGTGAAAATTAATTTTCTTACAATCAATAAGTTGTGCAGGATTATTTGGATTTTTAACTTTTACATCAATAATTGATAGATTGCATGTATTATTAGCTAAAGATAGTAGCTCATCTTTATTGTTAAAGTTATCAAAATGCTGTGATGATACTAATGCAAATAAGTTGAAATCAGCCTCTTCTACTGGGGTATAAATATATTTAAAAACAGTAAAAGGATTATCAAGTAGCCACATACCACGAATACGAAGACTTGTTATTCCTAATGGGTCAATCTTATTTACTCGCCCAAGTTCTTGAGTTGGTGAAAAATTAACGTTTGGAATGCTTGATATGCCGTATTTTATTTTTTCAAAAATATCTTGATAGACTATCTTATCAGCACAATAAACAGAGGCGTCAATCAATGCTAACTCTCTGAGCTGTCTATTATTTACAAAACCGATTGAATAAATAAAATCTTTCTCACTCCATTCTTCTGCTTCACGAGCAGCTTGTTTTAATCGAGAATCATCAACATAAAGTTTAGATTTAGGACTTGAGCTATTAAGTTGAAGCTGAGAATTACGACTTTCGATTTTCTTAGTTTCAATGGCTGCTCCGCCTTTCAACATAGCATCAGGTGGATTAGAATCATTACCCAGATATGAAAAAACTTGATTTACTTTCAGTATTCGGGCTGATTCGTCATCTTCTAAAATCGTGTCAGCAAAGCTATCAACAATATATTTTTCAAGAGCATCTCCCATTGAATTAGCTCGATTAGAACCCATATAAATTTCTTGAAGATTGGAGTTATGACTCTTTATAATGTTAATAACTGCTGTTAAAATATTCGCTTCCATATTATTTTCCTTTAACAATTTCCTTATATATAAAATCTGATATGGGTTGAGTAATAGCTTTTGCTAATAATACAGGGACTGCATTCCCAATTTGCTTATAAATTTTATCAATTCGTCCATTTTCTTTAAGTTTCATATTTCCGCCATCTGAAAACTCAAACCAATCTGGAAATGTTTGAATTCTGGCGATTTCTTTTATAGAAAGTCTCCTATTTATATCGCCATTAAAAATCCATTTATTTTTTTCAATTTTTGTCATAGGTTCACCACCTGGGTGTTGAGGAGCTTGGCGACCAGATGCCTGAATAGTAAAAGATTGTTCAGACCAACTCTTTTTTCTATTTCGACTCATGTAGATTGTTGAGTATTCACCTTGAAAATATGGCCCTGGGTTATTTTTAAGGTCCCCAATAGCCTGTTCTAGTGTTACGAAAGGTAGTTTTTCTTCGAGTAAGTCAATTTCATTAGGATTACTGTGAGTAGTCTCTGGTAGTTGATAATGAAAACCATATTTTTGTTCGATTTTTTCTTTATGAACACCAATTAAAAAAACTCGCTCACGCAACTGAGGAACCCCATAATCTCTAGCATTTACTAAATGAGGAGTGACGGTATAACCAGCCGCTGCAAAATCAGCTACAATTTGATTTAATACTTCACCACGACCCAAAGTCATCATTCCCTTAACATTTTCTGCTACAAAAAATTCAGGTTGAGTTTGAATGAGTGCACGAATAAAATGGATATATAAAAAATTTCTGGGGTCATCTATAAGTCGTGGTCCAGCTTCTGAGAATCCAGGGCAAGGAAAGCCCCCAATCATAATTTGGCATTCTGGAAAATGAGAAACCTTTCGGATGTCTTTTTCATGCTGAGTGACATGTTTAGGAAAGTTTAATTTGTAAGTCATATTAGCTTCTTTAAACATATCGTTTGTATATATCGTATGAAAAATACTTTCTGAACGATATTTATTAAATGTCTCTTTTCCAGAATTGAAATATTCTAAAGCTTTTTTATCACCAATAACGCTACTTAACCCAGCCAATTCAAGTCCTAAATCAAGTCCTCCAGCACCGCTGAATAATGAAACTACATTAAATTTATTTTCTCTGCTGTCAATATTTAACAACAAACTTATATCTTTTTCATCTTCAGGTACAGATAGCTCTTCTTCTGAAATTTTTTGAAGAAGTATCTCTTTAACCTCATCATTTGATAAATTGCGTGTTTCTGGTTTGAATTTTCCTCGTGAGCGATTTGCTTGCTTAGTTTTTTCTCTCATTTATTACAATCCTATTCCTATCAATAATTAACTTCCATTATACCATATAAAGCTAATGAGCAGAAGGTTTAAATTCATTACCCGATATCCTAGTTAGCTTGCGAAAAGTCTCAGATTTAATTCTAGCATAATTCGTTGTCTGAGAGTAACTTCCAGTTTTGGGAGAGAGATGGAAGTTACTTTGATAAGTTACGGCTCTTTTAAAATATCTCTAGAAAATAGGTCTATACCATTTACAAATGAATCAGAAAAGTTTATAATGTAATTGACATAATAAATATCAAAAGTAATCTTTTAAGGAGGTCATTATTATGCCTAATTACGTTAAAGCGGATCAGTTTTTCTATCCATTTGGCATTCGTCGCGGTGGGTACTTAGAACTTGTTGATGGTAAATTTGGGAAACATGTGGATCAAATTCCTGAAGGAGCAGAGGTTCTTGACTATACTGGTTATAGCATTGCACCAGGTCTTGTGGATACTCATATTCATGGATATGCAGGTGTAGATGTGATGGACAACAACATTGAAGGTACATTGCATACTATGAGTGAAGGACTTCTTAGTACCGGTGTTACCAGTTTCTTGCCCACAACTTTAACAGCCACTTATGAGCAATTGCTTGCAGTCACTGAAAATCTTGGAAACCATTATAAAGAAGCAACAGGTGCTAAGATTCGTGGGATTTATTATGAAGGTCCATATTTCACAGAAACTTTTAAGGGGGCACAAAATCCAACTTATATGAGAGACCCGGGTGTTGAGGAGTTTCATTCTTGGCAGGATGCTGCAAAAGGGATGCTAAATAAAATCGCTATTGCACCAGAACGTGATGGGGTGGAAGATTTTGTACGTACTATTACAGGTGAAGGTGTGACAGTTGCACTTGGACACTCAGATGCGACATTTGAACAAGCTAAGAAGGCAGTTGATGCTGGAGCTAGTGTATGGGTACATGCCTATAATGGGATGCGTGGTTTAACACACCGTGAACTAGGTATGGTAGGAGCTATGTATGAGCTCCCACATACTTACGCAGAATTGATTTGTGATGGTTATCACGTAGATCCAAAAGCTTGTGAGATTTTACTTAAGCAAAAGGGGACAGAAAACATCGCTCTTATTACGGACTGTATGACAGCTGGTGGGCTTGAAGACGGTGACTATATGTTGGGAGAATTCCCTGTTGTAGTAGCAAATGGAACTGCACGTCTCAAATCTACTGGTAATTTGGCAGGTTCTATCCTCAAACTTAAAGATGGTATGAGAAATGTAGTCGAGTGGGGCATTGCAAATCCACACGAAGCGGTCATGATGGCTAGCCTTAACCCAGCTAAATCTGTTCACATTGATGATGTCTGTGGACAAATTCGTGAAGGTTATGATGCAGATTTTATTGTTTTAGACAAAGATTTGGAATTGGTAGCTACGTATCTAGATGGTGTGAAACGTTATCAAGCATAAGAGAGAAGGCAGAAGTTAGTGACTAGCTTCTGCTTTTTTATCTATATTACTTTACCGGTAAATAAAAAAGTTAAAAAAATCACAAAAAATCTTGAACAAACAAATAAAAAGGCTTACAATTATATTATAAATTATAAATAGTACAAATAAAAAAAGGAGGAGTGCTTTATGAAAGCCTATACTTATGTTAAACCAGGACTTGCTTCTTTTGTTGATGTAGACAAACCAGTTATATGCAAGCCAACAGATGCTATTGTGCGTATCGTAAAAACTACTATTTGTGGAACAGACCTCCATATTATCAAAGGGGATGTTCCCGCTTGCCAAAGTGGTACCATTCTTGGTCACGAAGGGATTGGGATTGTTGAAGAAGTTGGGGAAGGAGTTTCTAACTTCAAAAAAGGCGACAAGGTCTTGATTTCTTGTGTCTGTGCCTGTGGTAAATGCTACTACTGTAAAAAAGGAATTTATGCCCATTGTGAAGACGAAGGGGGCTGGATTTTCGGTCACTTGATTGACGGTATGCAGGCTGAATATTTACGTGTCCCTCATGCAGATAACACTCTTTACCATACTCCAGAAGACTTGTCAGATGAAGCTTTGGTTATGTTATCAGACATTTTGCCTACTGGGTATGAAATTGGTGTCTTGAAAGGGAAAGTAGAACCTGGTTGTAGTGTAGCCATTATTGGTTCAGGACCTGTTGGATTGGCTGCTCTCTTGACAGCTCAATTCTATTCACCAGCCAAATTGATTATGGTGGACTTAGACGATAACCGCTTGGAAACTGCTTTATCATTTGGTGCGACTCATAAGGTTAATTCTTCAGTCCCTGAAAAAGCTATTAAAGAAATTTATGATTTGACAGATGGTCGTGGTGTAGATGTTGCTATCGAAGCTGTTGGTATTCCTGCAACATTTGATTTCTGTCAAAAGATTATCGGTATAGACGGAACAGTTGCCAACTGTGGTGTACATGGTAAACCAGTCGAATTCGATTTGGATAAACTTTGGATTCGCAACATCAATGTAACAACTGGTTTGGTATCTACAAATACCACTCCACAATTGTTGAAAGCTCTTGAAAGTCATAAGATTGAACCAGAAAAATTGGTAACTCACTATTTCAAACTCAGTGAAATTGAAAAAGCTTATGAAGTCTTCAGTAAGGCAGCAGACCACCATGCCATCAAGGTCATTATTGAAAACGATATCTCAGAAGCTTAGGTAGTAAAAAGATTTTAGAACATAAGCAAATAAAAATTCAGTCATCCATCAGATGGCTGGATTTTTTATCTGGAAATTAAGAAATGAGCATATTTCTTTCCTTGTTTAGCGGAATTGGTTATAATATACGGTACAAAGGAATGAATGAATATGTATCGTGTTATAGAAATGTACGGAGATTTTGAACCGTGGTGGTTCTTAGAAGGTTGGGAAGAAGATATTGTAGCTAGTAAGAAATTTGATCAGTATTATGATGCTCTCAAATACTACAAAACTTGCTGGTTTAGATTGGAACAAGAATCTCCTCTTTATAAAAGTAGAAGCGATTTGATGACCATTTTCTGGGATCCGGAAGACCAACGCTGGTGTGATGAGTGTGATGAGTATTTACAACAATACCATTCTTTGGCTCTTTTACAGGATGAGCAGGTTATTCCAGATGAAAAATTACGCCCAGGCTATGAAAAACAAACAGGTAAGGAAAGGCATCGTGCTTGCCGTATGAAATTAAAATAGAGAAAAAGTAACTTTTTGGAGTTGCTTTTTTTTATTTTTCCAAATCTTTGCGAATAGTATAGGTGAGGAGGTAAGTATGGTTCAAGAAATTGCACAAGAAATCATTCGTTCGGCTCGGAAAAAAGGGGCGCAAGACATTTATTTTGTCCCCAAGTTAGACGTCTATGAGCTTCATATGAGGGTCGGAGACGAGCGCTGTAAAATCGGTTCTTATGATTTTGAAAAGTTTGCGGCCGTCATCAGTCACTTTAAGTTTGTGGCGGGTATGAATGTTGGAGAAAAAAGACGTAGTCAGCTTGGTTCCTGTGATTATGAATATGATCAGAAGATGGTTTCTCTACGTCTATCTACCGTAGGCGATTATCGAGGGCATGAGAGTTTGGTGATTCGCTTGTTGCATGATGAGGAGCAGGACTTGCATTTTTGGTTTCAGGACATTGGCGAATTGGGCCAGCAGTACAGGCAACGAGGTCTCTATCTCTTTGCTGGTCCAGTCGGAAGTGGTAAGACAACCCTGATGCACGAATTAGCCAAGTCTCTCTTTAAAGGACAGCAGGTCATGTCCATCGAAGATCCTGTTGAAATCAAGCAGGACGACATGCTCCAGTTACAGTTGAATGAGGCAATCGGGCTGACCTATGAAAATCTGATTAAGCTTTCCTTACGTCATCGGCCCGACCTTCTGATTATCGGAGAAATTCGTGACAGCGAGACGGCACGTGCAGTAGTTAGAGCTAGTTTGACAGGGGCGACAGTCTTTTCAACCATTCACGCCAAGAGTATTCGAGGTGTTTATGAGCGCCTGCTGGAGTTGGGTGTGAGTGAGGAGGAATTGGCAGTCGTTCTGCAGGGAGTCTGCTATCAAAGATTAATCGGGGGAGGAGGAATCGTTGACTTTGCAAACAAAGATTATCAAGAACACCAGCCAACTAGCTGGAATGAACAGATTGACCAGCTTCTTAAAGATGGACATATCACAAGTCTTCAGGCTGAAGCGGAAAAAATTAGCTACAGCTAAGCAAAAAAATATCATCACCTTGTTTAACAATCTCTTTTCCAGTAGTTTTCATCTGGTGGAGACCATCTCCTTTTTAGATAGGAGTGCTTTGTTGGACAAACAGTGTGTGACCCAGATGCGCACAGGTTTGTCTCAGGGAAAATCATTCTCAGAAATGATGGAAAGTTTGGGATTTTCAAGTGCCATTGTCACTCAGTTATCCCTAGCGGAAGTCCATGGCAATCTTCACCTGAGTTTGGGAAAGATAGAAGAATATCTAGACAATCTGGCCAAGGTCAAGAAAAAACTAATTGAAGTAGCGACCTATCCTTTGATTTTGCTGGGATTTCTTCTCTTAATTATGCTGGGACTACGGAATTACCTGCTACCACAACTGGATAGTAGCAATATTGCCACTCAAATTATCGGTAATCTGCCACAAATCTTTCTAGGAATGGTAGGGTTTATTTCAGTAGGTGTCCTTTTAGCACTCACTTTTTATAAAAGAAGTTCTAAGATGCGTGTCTTTTCTATCTTAGCACGCCTTCCCTTCTTTGGAATTTTTGTGCAGACCTATTTGACAGCCTATTATGCGCGTGAATGGGGTAATATGATTTCTCAAGGGATGGAGTTGACGCAGATTTTTCAAATCATGCAGGAACAAGGTTCCCAACTCTTTAAAGAAATCGGTCAAGACTTAGCTCAATCCCTACAAAATGGACGCGAATTTTCTCAAGCCATAGCAACCTATCCTTTCTTTAAAAAGGAGTTGAGTCTCATTATCGAGTATGGGGAAGTCAAGTCCAAGCTGGGTAGTGAGTTGGAAATCTATGCTGAAAAAACTTGGGAAGCCTTTTTTACCCGAGTCAACCGCACCATGAATTTGGTGCAGCCGCTGGTTTTTATCTTTGTGGCTCTGATTATCGTTTTACTTTATGCGGCAATGCTCATGCCCATGTATCAAAATATGGAGGTAAATTTTTAACATGAAAAAAATGATGACATTCTTGAAAAAAGCTAAGGTTAAAGCTTTTACACTTGTGGAAATGTTGGTGGTCTTGCTCATCATCAGCGTGCTTTTATTACTCTTTGTACCTAATCTGACAAAGCAAAAAGAAGCAGTCAACGACAAAGGAAAAGCTGCTGTTGTTAAGGTGGTGGAAAGCCAGGCAGAACTTTATAGCTTAGATAAGAATGAAGATGCTAGCCTAAGTAAGTTACAAGCAGATGGGCGAATCACAGAAGAACAGGCTAAAGCCTATAAAGAATACTATACAAAAAATGGAGGAAAAAATCGTACAGTCAATGATTAAGGCCTTTACCATGCTTGAAAGTCTCTTGGTTTTGAGTCTTGTGAGTATCCTTGCCTTGGGCTTGTATGGTTCTGTTCAGTCCACTTTTGCAGCGGTAGAGGAGCAGATTTTCTTTATGGAGTTTGAAGAACTCTATCGGGAAACCCAAAAACGCAGTGTAGCCAGTCAGCAAAAGACTAGTCTGAACTTAGATGGGCAGACGATTAGTAATGGCAGTCAAAAGTTGACAGTCCCTAAAGGGATTCAGGCACCATCGGGACAAAATATCACATTTGACCGTGCTGGGGGCAATTCGTCCCTAGCTAAGGTTGAATTTCAGACCAGTAAAGGAGCGATTCGCTATCAGTTATATCTAGGAAATGGAAAAATTAAACGCATTAAGGAAACAAAAAATTAGGGCAGTGATTTTACTGGAAGCAGTAGTTACTTTAGCTATCTTTGCCAGCATTGCAACCCTCCTTTTGGGACAAATTCAGAAAAATAGGCAGGAAGAATCAAGAATCTTGCATAAAGAAGAGATCTTGCGTGTAGCTAAGATGGCTCTGCAGACAGGTCAAAATCAGATAAACATCAACGGAGTTGAGATTCAGGTGTTTTCTAGTGAAAAGGGATTGGAGGTCTACCATGGTTCAAAACAGTTGTTGGCTATCAAAGAGCCGTAAGGTCAAGGCTTTCACTCTGTTAGAATCCCTGATTGCTCTTATTGTCATCAGTGGAAGCTTACTCCTCTTTCAAGCCATGAGTCAGCTCCTCATTTCAGAAGTTCGCTACCAGCAACAGAGCGAGCAAAAGGAGTGGCTCTTGTTTGTGGACCAGTTGGAGACAGAATTAGACCGTTCGCAGTTCGAAAAAGTGGAGGGCAATCGCATTTATATGAAGCAGGATGGCAAGGATATCTCTATTGGTAAGTTAAAATCGGATGATTTTCGGAAAACTGATGCTAGTGGACGAGGATATCAGCCTATGATTTATGGACTCAAATCAGCTCAGATTACAGAGGACAACCAACTGGTGCGTTTTCGTTTCCAGTTCCAAAAAGGCTTAGAAAGGGAGTTCATCTATCGTGTGGAAAAAGAAAAAAGTTAAGGCAGGTGTTCTCCTCTATGCGGTAACCATAGCAGCTATCTTTAGTCTTTTGTTACAATTTTACTTGAACCGACAAGTCGCCCACTATCAAGACTATGCTTTAAATAAAGAAAAGTTGGTTGCTTTTGCTATGGCCAAGCGAACCAAAGATAAGGTTGAGCAAGAAAGTGGGGAACAGGCCTTTAATCTGGGTCAGGTGAGCTATCAAAATAAGAAAACTAGCTTGATGACAAGGGTCCGTATGCCTAAGAGTCAATATGAGTTCCTATTTCCCTCAGTCAAGATCAAAGAAGAGAAAACGGATAAAAAGGAAGAGGTAGTGACTGATTCAAGTAATCAAGCAGAGAAGAAAAAATCAGAAGAGAAGCCTGAAAAGAAAGAGAATTCCTAGCCAATCAAGCTACTTTGTGCTAAACTAAAAATATGAAACATGATTTTAACCACAAAGCAGAAACTTTTGATTCACCTAAAAATATCTTCCTTGCAAACTTGGTTTGTCAAGCAGTCGAGAAACAGATTGATCTTCTATCAGACAAAGAAATTTTGGATTTCGGTGGAGGGACGGGTCTGTTAACCTTGCCCCTAGCCAAGCAGGCCAAGTCTGTAACATTGGTGGATATTTCGGAGAAAATGCTGGAGCAAGCTCGTTTGAAAGCGGAGCGGCAAGACATCAAGAATATCCACTTTTTGGAGCAAGATTTACTGGAAAAAACCTTGGAGAAAGAGTTTGATCTCATTGTTGTTTGTCGTGTTCTTCATCATATGCCTGATTTGGATGCGGCTCTCTCACTGTTTCATCAACATTTGAGGGAAGATGGACAACTCCTACTTGCTGATTTTACCAAGACAGAAGCTACCCATCATGGATTTGAATTGGTTGAACTGGAAAACAAGCTAGCCCAGTTTGGTTTTTCATCTGTGCATAGTCAGATCCTCTATAGCGCTGAAGACCTGTTTCAAGGAAATTACTCAGAACTCTTTTTAACAGTAGCCCAAAAATCACTCGCCTAGTCAGGGAGTGATTTTTCTATAAGGATGGAAAAAAGAAGGGAAATTTGATAAGATAGAAATATGGATTTTGAAAAAATTGAACAAGCTTATACCTATTTACTAGAGAATGTCCAAGTCATCCAAAGTGATTTGACGACTAACTTTTATGACGCCTTGGTGGAGCAAAACAGCATCTATTTGGATGGTGAAACTGAGCTAGAACAGGTCAAGGAGAACAATCAAGCCCTTAAGCGTTTAGCACTACGCAAAGAAGAATGGCTCAAGACCTACCAGTTTCTCTTGATGAAGGCTGGGCAGACAGAGCCCCTACAGGCCAATCACCAGTTTACACCAGATGCTATTGCTTTACTTTTGGTGTTTATTGTGGAAGAGTTGTTTAAAGAGGAGGAGATTACGATCCTCGAAATGGGTTCCGGGATGGGAATTCTGGGCGCTACTTTCTTGACCTCGCTTGATAAAAAGGTGGATTACTTGGGAATGGAAGTGGATGATTTGCTGATTGATTTGGCGGCTAGCATGGCAGATGTAATTGGTTTGCAGGCTGGCTTTGTCCAAGGAGATGGCGTTCGTCCACAAATGCTCAAAGAAAGCGACGTGGTCATCAGCGACTTGCCTGTCGGTTATTATCCTGATGATGCCGTTGCGTCGCGCCATCAAGTTGCTTCTAGTCAAGAACATACTTACGCACATCACTTGCTCATGGAACAAGGACTTAAGTACCTCAAGTCAGATGGATACGCTATTTTTCTCGCTCCGAATGATTTGTTGACCAGCCCTCAAAATGATTTGTTGAAAGGCTGGTTGAAAGAGGAGGCAAGTCTGGCTGCCATGATTAGTCTGCCTGAAAATCTCTTTGCCAATGCCAAACAATCTAAGACTATTTTTATCTTACAGAAGAAAAGTGAAATAGTAGTAGAGCCTTTTATTTATCCACTTGCTAGCTTGCAAGATGCAAGTGTTTTAATGAAATTTAAAGAAAATTTTCAAAAATGGACTCAAGGTACTGAAATATAAAATAGATTTTGTTATAATAGATGAAAACGCTTAAAAAGGGGTATCATGTTATGACAAAAACAATTGCAATCAATGCAGGAAGTTCAAGTTTGAAATGGCAATTATACTTAATGCCAGAAGAAAAAGTATTGGCGAAAGGTTTGATTGAACGTATCGGTTTGAAAGATTCAATTTCAACTGTAAAATTTGATGGTCGTTCTGAACAACAAATTTTGGATATCGAAAATCACACACAAGCTGTTAAAATCTTATTGGATGACTTGATTCGTTTCGATATTATCAAGGCTTATGACGAGATTACAGGTGTTGGACACCGTGTTGTTGCCGGTGGAGAATATTTCAAAGAATCAACAGTCGTTGAGGGAGATGTTTTAGAAAAAGTTGAAGAGTTGAGCTTGTTGGCTCCTCTCCACAATCCAGCCAATGCAGCAGGTGTTCGCGCCTTCAAGGAATTGTTGCCAGACATTACCAGTGTAGTTGTTTTTGATACTTCATTCCACACAACTATGCCAGAGAAAGCTTATCGCTACCCTCTACCAACAAAATATTACACAGAAAACAAGGTTCGTAAATATGGTGCCCACGGTACAAGTCACCAGTTTGTAGCAGGAGAAGCTGCGAAACTCTTGGGCCGTCCATTAGAAGACTTGAAATTGATTACTTGCCACATCGGTAATGGTGCCTCTATTACAGCTGTTAAGGGTGGTCAATCTGTCGATACTTCAATGGGATTCACTCCACTTGGTGGTGTGATGATGGGGACTCGTACAGGGGATATTGATCCAGCTATTATTCCTTACTTAATGCAATATACAGAGGATTTTAATACACCAGAAGCTATTAGTCACGTCCTTAATCGTGAATCAGGACTGATGGGGGTTTCAGGTAAATCTAGTGATATGCGTGATGTGATTGCTGCTATGGAAGAAGGGGACCACGATGCCACTTTAGCCTATGAAATGTATGTTGACCGTATCCAAAAACATATCGGTCAATACCTTGCAGTCTTAAATGGAGCAGATGCTATTATCTTTACTGCAGGTATCGGTGAAAATGCAGCAAACGTACGTGAAGATGTTATCTCAGGTATCTCTTGGTTTGGCTGTGATGTTGATCCAGAAAAGAACGTCTTTGGCGTGACAGGAGACATCTCAACAGAGGCAGCGAAGATCCGTGTTTTGGTTATTCCAACTGATGAAGAATTGGTCATTGCCCGTGACGTTGAACGCTTGAAAAAATAAGTGAAATTAGAAAAAATATTCAGTACAAGGAGTTGGGAAAGAGATTTTTCCAGCTTCTTTTTCTGATGGAAATGTCCAAAACCTTGCTATGATTGGCTTTTTTGAAAAATATGGTATAATAGTAGTAATTTAAAGATGTAGCTGGATTCTTTGATTTTAAAAGGATTGAAGAATTAAGAAATTGTATTTTTTAAGAAACTAACCAAAAATTAACCAAGGAATGTATATTTTTAGTCAATGAATATAGAATAAAGTGGATCAGGAAACTGGTCTATTTTATTTTGTATTTATTAGAGAATAAATTTGATATGTATTGTTAAAAGTGATACAATAGATATACAGAATAAGTTAAGGGGAAATGCTATGTCACAAATTGCTGTAAGAGTAGATGATAAATTAAAAAAAGAAGCGACTGAAGTTTTTAGTGAATTGGGTTTGGATATGACAACTGCTGTAAAGTTGTTTTTGAAGCAAAGTGTATTGACGAGAAGTATTCCGTTTGAGTTAAAACTTGATTCAGATTATGAAATTGAGTTAGAAGATGGTGATTATATTCGTACAAGAAATATAGATGAATATAATGAAGTTACTCAGAAGGCTTTTAAAGAGAGTATCAGTAAATATAAAAATGAGGGGATAACAAAAAGTACCGAAAGTGTAGATGATTATTTTGAAAGAATGGTAAGAGAAAATGCTTAGTTATGAGTTCTCGAATAGATATAATAAAGATTTAGCTAAAATAATTAAGCGTGGAATAGATGTAACTCCTATCAATGAAGCAGTTAAGAGGATAGTAAATGATGAAGAATTGGGTTATGAATATAAAAAGCACGTTTTAGAACCTAGAAAAAGAATACCAAAGCTGTGGGAAATTCATATTGGGGGTAGGAAGTCAGATTTGCTTATGATTTATTATTACCTAGAAAGAGGTACTCATGTTGTATTTGAACGTGTAGGTACACATTCGGATTTATTTTAAGGAGATAGAATATGGAAATCAAAGAAATAATTTATCAGGATAGAGTTCCCAAAAATATGATTTCAAAGTTTAATTATTTCGTAAAAGATTTTTTGAAGGAATATTCGGGTCAGCTGGATGAAATGGAAGCCGGGTCAGATATGACAATCAAGAAGGAATATGAAGGGGAGTTAGAAGTTTATTTTGTTGAAATTACCTTTTATAGAAAAGGTGGCGGCTTTTTTACTGGTAACTTAGATAATGAGCTATCTGTACGTTGTAATGATGAATTTTGGGGAAATGTTATTTTAGAATAAAAAGCGAAGGAAAATCAAATGTTCCTGGATATTTAATTCGCTTTTTGGGTTGAAAAGTTCAACTAGGTACTTAAAATTTGTTCGGAAATAGAAAAATAACACTATCTTAGATAATGTTATTTTTTTTGTTTTCTTTGAAAAATTTGGTGGCTATTTCTTGTACGTACACTTCGTAGGAACTTGGTATACCTGCATTTTTGAGATAGTCATGGTAGTTGAATTGTTCATCTATCGGATACTCGCTGTTGATTAAGCTCATAAAGTCAAGAATTCTTCCTTTTTCGGCTCTGGTTTCGATACGTTGGGAGAAAGTATCAATATGAGCAAGAGAGTTATGGGAATCATCATTCAGTAAATGGTGCTTTTCGTGTAGTAGGATGTTGATTTTTTCTATATCTGTAGTGTCAGAACGTAGAAAGATGAAGTGTTGATTATTTACAAAAAGATAACGACCTTTTGTTTCTAAATGCTCTAACAAAACAACTTTGCAGTTTAGGGCTTCAATTTCTTCTATGACTTTTCTTAGTTCCATACTATTTTTTTTTTGCAAAGTATTCTTTTAGGAAGTCTTTGATAATTTCACGGTCGTTATCTGTGATGGGTGTACCATCATAAGCAACTGAGTTATCAATAGCTGTATTGATGTCAACCTCTAAGTCACGATCAGGAATATCTGTTTTACCTAAAAGATAATCTGTGGAAGTATTCAGGATCTCAGCTAGTTTTTCTATTGTAGGTTGAATAGGGGTTCTTTTCCCTTTTTCCCAATTAGAATATGAGTTTTGTCCTACTTGTAATTTTTCAGCTATTTGTTTTTGTGTTAGTCCAGCTTTTTTTCGTAGGTTTTTTAGTCTTTCAGGTAACATTTAATAATAACCTTTCAAAATTTTTAAAAAAAGTTAAAAAAAGTATTGACAACTTTATCCCATTGAGATATAATATAATTATCCCAATGAGATATAAAGTCTTAGAGGAAATCTTTTATAGGAATTTAAAAATCCTGAATACAACTTAAAAGACAAATTTTAATTTTCAGTATTGAATGTTGTTTCAAGAAAGTAGAACTTGTAAATTTAAGTAGTAAGATTTTTGATTCAATATAAAAGTTAAGTGAACTTTGAAAATTTAATAAAAAACGTGTCAGACAACGACAAGCATTGACTAAACACGCATATAAAAATTTAGCAATTTAATTATACGTGAATTTTAGGAAAATGTCAAGTTTGTCAGAGCGTGGGTGTTTCGTCCTTTCGCCTCAGGAGATAAGAAAAGGGAACTGACGGCTGTGGTACAGTCAATGATACTTCTTAGAAGGTAGCTAGAGTGAGATAGTGAGGTCTATGTGTTGTATGGTCGGTGTGTGAGAGTAAAAACTTGCTAATGCCTTTGGGTAAGAAAGAGGGGATATTGAGTTATCCTTAAATTTGTGACCTTGGCGAAGGTAGTAGGCTGAGAAGCTGAAAGTATGCGAAGATAGGAGCATACATTTTATATTGCTATATTCTATTGAAAAAAACGTAAAAAGGCTTTGAAATAAGCCTTTTTATTTTGCGAAAAATTAACAATAACTAGATTTTTATAAAACAGGTTTTGTCCTGATAAGAATTGAAAGTATTGTTAGTTTTCACAAGGGAATATAAGAAGTATTCTTTTATGTAAACTAACAATATGAGTAGAGGATAGAAAAGAGGAAAGATGGATATTTGGATCTACTTAGTAAGAGTTGGAATGCTATTGTCTATGCTTATTTTGTTGCTATTTTTGATTTACTGGATATTTATTTATCCAGTAATTTTGTTTGTATTTGTATTGTTTGTGGTTTTCTTTTCGATTATCACATGTATGTAAGTAGGAAGTAGAAAGGAAAAGGATTTATGTTGAATGTGTCAATGGGACTTCGTTTGTATCGTGAAATGTATAATAAGCCGAAAGAGGACTTAGCGAAGTACTTAGAGATCCAACCGAAAGCGTATGCTCGATATGAAAGTGGAGAACGTGAACCTAGTCTTGAGAAACTATATAAATTGGCTTATCTTTATAACTGTAAAGTTGATGATTTCTTTAATGTTGAAGAAAGTTTTAGTGTTGATAGAGACGAGGTTTTGTCAACTAAAGATTTAGATAATCTAGGTTGTCACCATCAGTTTAGTCATGGATTGATGGTTATGATGACTGAAGGTAGACCTTATGAAGAATTGATTCGTTTTATAGAAAATGATAGGACGAAGTATGCACGAAAATCTGAAGTAAAACAATTTTTACGTGAGTTAATTGAAAAGATTGGTTAGGGAGAGGTGAGTAAAATCAAAGATGTTCTTTTGAAAGGAGAAAGAGATGTAAAGACGTATTCTGAAGAATGGATACTGGGAGAATACAATAGAATTTATAGACGATTTTGTTGGAATTTGAAAATCTATGCTCATGTAAAAAATGGTGCTGATGTTTATGTCTCTTCAAAAAAATGTTGTGAAGATTTGTATAATCGTTTGTATGCGGTTGGTCAAGTTACTCGTAGCTATTGTAGTAAGATTGAAATGAAAATTGAAAAAACGTATCATCGTTTTTTAGAAGATGGAGTGATTATTGAAGATTAACTTTATGATGGAATAAATAACTTTATGATATAATAAATGGAGTTAAGATTTTTTTATTAAAAGGAGAAAATATGAAATTTAGGACTTCGACTTTAGCTTTAGTAACAACTGCAACTTTATTGGCTTTTAATGTGAATCAAATAGTACATGCTGATAGTGCTAGACAAGAGAAAATTGCTCAGTTGGATAGACAAAAGGCTGAGATAATAAAAGCCAATGGTATTGATAGTTTTACTTCTAACGGAGGGTGGTATGCTATCACACAAATTCAAGATAAGATTGCTAGTTTGGAACAAATTGTTTCTTCCTTGAAAAATCCTTATTCTAACAAGAATACAATTAAGGTGAGTAGAGAATATGCTACTGCGTTAAAAACGTTTTTTAATAGTAATGTCAAAGAGAATGAAAAAGGGGAGTATGTTCCTGTAGTTAGTGACGAAGAGGAAGAACAAGCCAAAAAGGTTTTGATTTCTGAAAGTCAAAAGTTAAAGCAGAGTCAGTTAGATAATTTTATTTCAGATCCAGCAGATGAATTGGATAAGTATGAATTAAATAATCTTCCTAAAGAGATTTTGGTTGAATTAAATTATTATGCTTTGGATTTGATGAATCAAATTCGTAGACAGATGGGACTTCCAGAAGTAACACTTGCACAATCTTCTATTGATTTTGCTGATAAGGTTGCGTATAAAAATTTAGAAGCGAATCGTAGCATGTGGGATTGGCATTATGTAAAAGGAATTAACGAAGTTGCTAGAGAGTATGGTTTGCGGACTTCGAGTAAGAACGATGAAGAAGAGAAATATGGTGGTCAGTATTATGAGAACGCATTTAAAACTTCTTCCATTGATAAAGAAGTGACTGTGGGTCAACTGAAGAAAGAGATTTATGAGGCATTTGTTATTTTTCTGTATAATGGCGATGAATTTCTTCATGCACAATCTATTGCTGGAGTAAATTATGGGACTTCTAGGGATGAGTATTTTGGAATTTCCATGCGTTCTTTAAAAGATGGTGGTTGGTTTAGTTTTATATCAATCGATAAAAACGATATAGTGAAATCAACGAAAAAGAACTTTAATACGCAACGTCCAGTAGATACAACATTGACTAATCGTTCTTCGCTATTGGCTAAGAAGGAAAAAGAACTTAGAGATAAGAAGAATGAGCTTTCTAAATTGCAGACAGCTTTTAAAGAATATGAAAAGTTGACTAAGGAAGTAAATGATTTAAAATTGCTGGAGGAAAAAGAAAAGAAAGAAGCAGAAGATAGACGTTCTTCTTCTCAGAATCAAAACAAGTCACAATCTAAACCAGTTAAAAATGGTTGGAAAAAAGAAAATGATTCTTGGTATTATTATAAGGATAATCAACGTCTTAAAAATACATGGCAGGGAGACTATTGGCTTGGTGCTGATGGTAAGATGGTCAAGAGTGCATGGGTTGATAATGGACGTTATTATGTAGATGATAATGGT
Source organism: Streptococcus mitis (assembly GCF_003942865.1). Lineage (GTDB taxonomy): Bacteria > Bacillota > Bacilli > Lactobacillales > Streptococcaceae > Streptococcus > Streptococcus mitis_BI. Next base: position 32,216 of record NZ_RJNZ01000011.1, read on the forward strand.
AAGTATGTCGTAGGTAAGAAACCTTCTACTCAAAGTCAAACGAAGCCATCACAATCTAAACCAGTTAAAAATGGTTGGCAGAAAGAAAGTGGTTCTTGGTATTACTATGATAATGACCAACGTGTAAAAAATACGTGGAAAGGGAGTTATTATTTAAAATCTGATGGTCGGATGGCAGAATCTGAATGGATTTATGATAATTCTTATAAGGCATGGTATTACTTAAAATCAAATGGAATTTATGTTCGTGATAGTTGGCAAGGAAGCTATTATCTGAAGTCTAATGGTAAGATGGCAGATAAAGAGTGGATTTATGATAATTATTATCAGTCATGGTTTTATTTAAAAGAAGGTGGTGCTTATGTTAATCATCAATGGTTGAAGATTGATGGTGTATGGTATTATTTTAAGAGTGGTGGTTATATGGTAAGCAATGCTTGGCAGGGTAGCTATTATCTCAAATCTAGTGGAGCTATGGCTGTGAATGAGTGGATTTACGATAGTTATTGGGGTGGTTGGTATTATTTGAAATCTGATGGCTCTTATGCTCGTAATGAGATTGTTCAAGGCAAATATCGTGTTGACTATTCAGGAAAATGGATTTGATATAGATAAAAAGTCAGTTTAAAAAACTGGCTTTTTTATTTTGGAAAGGAAATTGAAATGGTTGAAATGATTTTTAAGAGATCTCGTTCACCTTCATGATAAGGGAAGTGAGTTCAAAAATAATGAGAAAAAATGTTTTTTAAAAAAAGGAGAAAAGAAAGTATGTTTAAAACACAAGAAACTAAAGCGTTTGGTTCAATTCGTAAAGTGAAGCACTATGGTGCTTGTGGAGTGATTTTGGGTATGGCTGCTCTTGCTATGGCTTTTTCATCAGGAAGTGTTTCTGCTGACGAGTTGAGTGCAAATCAAAATGTGCCAAAAACTGTTCAGGAAGCACCTAAACCAGAAGCACCTAAGCAGGACGAAACTGCCAAGAAGAATACTACCGTCGATGTTGTAGTAGATCATTCAACTGTTGATAAGGCTGTTTCTGAAGCTAAGAAAGCAGGCTTAGAAGTGAAACAGGATTCTCCTGTGGATGTAGGTGTTGCTCAGGGGCAAGACGAGCTTGCTAAGAAACAAGCTAGTGTAGAAAAGGATTATGCGAATCAAGCAAATACGGTTTCTACTGAAATTGCTGGTTACAAGAAAGATGTAGCAGATAATGAGCGTGAGAAAAAGAACGTTCAGGATAAAAACGAAGAGATTCGTCAGGCTCATGAGAAGGCTAAAAAAGACCTTCAAGAAAAGAATGACCAGATTGATAAGCGTAACGATGACGTTCAGAAGAAATATAATCAAGAATATGGAAAATATCTTGAAGAAGAAAAGAAATTCAAACAGGCAAAAACTGATTTGGAAAAATTGGGACTTGCTGGTTCTGCAACTGGTGTGAAAATGTACGGTGGGTATAATGAAGCTGGTCGTGGAAGTATGAATTATTACAAGAATTTTAAGGTTGCGTTCGATGGTGTTTCTGGTCTTGAAACGGTGAAAGATTACTTGGGTTATCATGCTGACACAAAGATTACATCAAGTCGAGCAGGTTTGCTTGAAGATTACTCTTGGCGTGATACTGAAGGAAAATATGTGAATAAGCCTAAAGTTGGAGATTCATTTACGATTCACAATATTGGGGAAACACAATCAGGCAAGAAAATTTCTGCCAAGTTTACGTTTAAGTCTGTGACTCCTGAGTGGAAAAAAGATGGAGTAGATTCTGTTTATCATCGTATGTTGGTTTCACATGAGAAAAATTCTGTGACAGGTACAATTAACTTCAATGTATTCAATATGCAAGCGGTTGATACTGATATTGAGTATTTTGAAGAAGGTACAGGTAAGAAAATTAAGCTGGCGATGGTTTCTGCATTTAGTGATATTGACTTCGGTCAAGAATTGCGCTGGGAGTATGAAGATGGTACTACAGGAATTGTGAAGAATCCAAGTGGTTCAGATGTTATTGAAGCCAAACGTGATGGCAAGACTGTTTATAAAGGGGAGCATCGCTGGGATGTTCCAATGGGGTATGATGATCCTTCTGGTTTGAACCGTTGGAAGGCAAGTGATCATTATTATAAGAATGTAAGTGATGAAGCTGATGTGCCTGTTGGTTCGATTTTGTCTGCTGGATATGGTGAGCGTATGCACTTGTTTTATTCTACTGGAAACAAGTCGCTTGCGACACGCTCTCAAGCTGAGTGGGAAGCTGTTCGTAAGGCTTCTGATGAACGTCGAAAAGCTGAAGGAAAAGAGCCAATGAGTGATGAAGAATTATTTATGCCTGATTTTGCTTTTCAGCTTTGGGGTCGTAATGCCTCTATTGCTAAACCGATTATCCCTCCAACACCACCAGTTGAACCTACTCTTGAAAAACATGAAAAGGATACAATTCCTGATCCTGAATATCTTTCTGAACCAGGTAAAGTGAAATCTCGTACAGTCCATGTACGCTATGCTAACCTGCGCTACAAACCATCTGTAAATCCTACAAAATTCGTTGAGGATACACATGGGAATAGTATTAACGGAGCAACAACATTCGACAAGAATGTGAAGTTTAAGTTGAAGACTGACTATGCTCCTTATTCAAAATTTACTGCGTCACCTAAGTCAATCGCGAAACGTTTTGCGATTGTAGACGATGTTCAAGACGGTGCCTATACCGTTGACGATGCCAAAATTAAGGCAACTGATGATGAAGGTAAAGATGCAAAACAGCTTTTTGACATGTATCATGTTTTGTCTGACAAGGGAAGAACAGATGTTGTCAATGAAATCTTGAAAGAAGCAGGATTGTCACCGAAAGGTGAGTTCTATATGTGGGTTCCAAAAGATAACGCTGCTTACTATAAGAACTATGTTTCTAAAGGAAAAAATGTGATTTTTGATTTGTTTGCTAAATTGTTGGTAAAAGAAGGTCAAAAGGTTCAAAATGATTTCCACCAAATCGATTTTGGAATTGATCATAAGTCTAATTTGGTAACTGTTGAAGTTCCTGACATCAAGCCTGAAAAACACGTGCTTGACAAAGATGGCAAAAAAATTCTGGATGGGCAGGAAGTTCAAATTGGTGAATACCTACGCTATCTTTTGGACGGTGTGACCGTCCCTAGTAAGCACGATACACTTTATCAGTATGATGGTATTGATATGCTTGACCTGAAACATGATAGATATACAGGAAATTGGTCAGGAGTTATTCGTGGTACTGAATATGTAGCTGGAAAAGATATGGTGTTACCATATGATGTAGTTCTTTCTGATGGAAAAGTTGTTAAGGCTGGAGATAAGATTGCTAAGGGTTCTTCTTATGCGTTCCAATTCGAGTTTGACCAAAGTACAAACTCTGACTTTATCAAGAAAATTGTTAAAGTAACTTGGAATGAAAAAGACGGTAAGTGGGCTTACACTATTGACAAAGAGTTCTTGAACTCTCTAGGTGTTAAAGGTACGTTTGACGCCGATTTTTATGTTGAGGTTGAGCGAATCTCAGCTGGAGAAGTCGAGAATACTTTTGTCAATATTGTCAATGGACAAGAAATGACTGCCAAGGTTATTACTCGTACACCTGAGCCACCAGCTCCAGAAGAGCCACGTAAACCACAACCACAACCGCAACCATCGCTTCCAAATACAGGAGAGGCTTCTAGTGTGTTTGGATCTGTTGGTATTGGTATCTTGTCAATGCTTGGTTTAGTTGGTTTGAAGCGTAAGAAAGAAGCAGAATAAAATAGTTTAGTGCGTTGTAGAAGGTGGTAGAGTAACAGGAACTACCACCTTTTTATTTTTGAAAAATGTAAATAGAAAAGGAAAATTAAAAAAATGGCAAAAATTAAAAAAATCCCTGTTGGGTTGGAAGCGATTGGTACAAAAGTTGTAGTGAATCCGAAGTATCGTGAAGTTGTGAGTGGTAATGGCGAAAACTTTGTTCCGTTCCGTGAATTTGAAGTTTCAGGTGATCAGCAGAATAGTGTTACTATCCGTGTTTATGGACTTGGAAATTCTGATACTCCAAAAACAAAAGGTCTTACATTTGTAAAATCTGTTTCAGGATTGAACTTTGTAACTCGTTTGGTTGGTCGAAAAGAAGAAGTTCAGTTTGAAGCTACTGAATTACGTTTTGAAAAATAAGTATAGAAAGTAGGAAAAAGAAATAATGGCTTTTAATATTCGTAAGTTTAACAATGCAGAAATTCCTGTAAATGTGAAAGAAAAATTTGGTACGTTGATTTTTCTTGGTTTTGATGAAAACTGGAAAATGGTAGAAGGTGAAGCTGTTGACTATCCAACTCATGCGGAAGTCTTTTCAGATAAAATGCAAGAAACGATTGCTGTTAAGTTGGAAGAAGGAATCTCTATTGAAGAAATCCCTTTCATGTCAGAAGTTGAAATTGTTGGTGATGCGACAATTTGGATTTATGACTATGAAGATACAGTCTATCGTGGTGCTAACAATGTTTCTGAAATTAAGGCGCTTGCGTTTTCATTGCGTGCTGAAAGTGTTAAGCGTGTAGGTTCTGGTCAATTTAGGCAAGAACAGAAGCAGGATCAAAAACCTGAGCAAAAACCTGAGCAAAAACAGGAACATAAGGGATAATTTCTAAAGGAGAGAGGATATGAGTTTACTTCCTGCGTATCGTGGAATTAAGATTAAGCCTTACATGGTGAATCTTAGATACTATATCTTTTCTTTTTTCTTTTTGTTGTTTAGTCCTATACTAGCTTTTTTTGTTTATTCAAATTTTGAGAAAATCAAGGCTGTTGATGTTTTTTCGATTATTGTTTCGGTAGTTATGTTGATTTTGATAATTGGTGTAAGTGTCTATTTGACTTGGTTATCACAAGAAAGAGTATTTTTCTTTCAGAAGATAGAAAGACTTGCTAAACTAGCTTTCTTTCTTAAAGAGAATGGATATACATATACAAAAAAAGTTAAAACTGAATCAGGAACAGTCGATAAGGTTACATTTCCAACGGTTTATTTGAAACAGAATCGCTATGATTTGGAAGTTGCTTTTAAAATGGCTGGCAATAAATTTCAGGATAAGTTCAAGAAGATTGGTAGTGATTTAGAAACTACTTTCTTCATGGACTTTATGGAAGTTCAGGACGATATTAAGTTTAAGACTTATAAGATGGCATACTCTGCTTTCTTAAATCGAATCAAGGTGACTGATGTGGAGTATTCTGATAAGGGTATTCAACTGATGAAAAATCTTTATTGGAATCCTATTGATGATCCTCATTTACTTGTTTGTGGTGGTACTGGTGGTGGTAAAACGGTATTACTAAGGACATTGATTCGTGCTATGGCTAAAGTTGGAGTGACGGATATTTGTGATCCAAAACAAGCTGACTTTGTGACAATGGCAGAACAGAAGGCTTTTGAAGGTCGAATTTCTTATGAGGTAGAAGATATTGTTTCTATGATTGAAAGGGCTGTTCAAATTATGTTTGCTCGTTATGCTTATATGCGACAAAAACGTGAGGAGAATGGTGACAAGGATTTACGTAAGTTCTATGAGTATGGTCTTGAACCTTATTTTCTAGTCTGTGATGAATACAATGCTTTGTGTGCTATGCTTGATTTTCAAGCTAGACAGCGCTTGGATAATGCGATGGGTCAATTCTTACTGCTTGGAAGGCAAGCTGGCTGTTTTGCGGTTTTAGCTATGCAGAAGCCTTCAAGAGAAGATTTAGGCTCAAAACTACAAGCGAATATCAATTTCCGAATTTCTGTTGGTCGATTGGACGAGGTTGGATATGATTTAGCCTTCGGAGAAGTCAATAGGAATAAGGAATTTAAGTATGTGAAATATCTTGGTGGTAAACGAGTATATGGTCGTGGGTATGCTAGTGTATATGGAGAAGTTGCAAGAGAATTTTATTCTCCATTGTTAGAAAAGGGATTCTCCTTTACTGATGAATATGAGAAGATTGAGCGACGAGAAAATCTTTTCAATCCTTTGGAAAATCCGAAAGCTGAATTATCAGAAGAAGAAAAAGAAAATCTTCAAGCTGAAATGGAAGCACAAGAGGAATTGCAAAAAGGAGAAGTCAAAAAGGCAAGTCCTGAATTGGTTCAGGAGTTGATGTCTAGCAGGCGACAAAAAGAAGAAGGGAATCTTGGTGATCTAAAAAAGGCAAGTGATTTTTCTAGGTCAATCAATATTAGCTTTGCTTCTGTTCAAAATCTTTTGAAGAAGTTGGAAGAAAAGGAAAAATTGGTTGTTCTGAGAGAAGATGGTATTTTGTACTTGGACAAAAAACAGATGTCTTTGGTCAAAGATTTGTTTGAATTAAAAGAAATTTCTAGTCAAAACTGGAATGAAATTATAGATGATTTTTCTTTTGAGGAATATGAGTGATGGAAAGAGGGTTTATGCTCTCTTTTTTTCTTTTTTATGTACTAGTTGGTACAATCCAGCTTGCTAGTAGCTAGTAGCAGGAGCGAGGAAGCGAGTGCGACGAGCGACTGCGGTCACTAGCGGTCACTAGCAGGCTGGATTGTGCGAATTAACCCCCTATGACTAATAGGGGGGTAGAAGATGTGCGTAGAAGTATAAAGCCTTGATAATACTGACTTTTTGGGCTTAAAAAATGCAACACTATTGAAAAGTAAGGAGAAATATGGAATTTGAGAATCTAAACAAGGTACAAAAGATGTACGCTTTTTCAGATCAGGAAATGTCTAACTATTTAGAAATAGATAGGGCAACATTGTATAGATGGAAAGAAGCTGGTGAGATTCCTGAGTCTTATGACTCGAAAGTGAATGCGTTGGTAGCTTTTAAGGAAGGTGTGCGAGATAGTGGATTTTCGTTAGAAGGAAAAGTTGACTATGTGAAGGTTACGTTCAAAACACAAGATTATATAGATGTGATAGCAAAAGTTTTGTGTCTGCAAAATAAGCCATTTCTTGAAGAAGAAAAGGGTGGTTCAGGGTATGATACAAAATATACTTTTCAAAATATCAACCTTTTCATTTCAAAGAAAAGGGAAGATATGGGCTGTATGATTGAGTTAAAAGGTCAAGCATGCAGACAGTATGAGTGGTATTTTGAAAATGAGCAGAAGTCAAGCTGGAGGGATTTCTTTATTCGTTGCTTTGAGTATGAGCGTGCTATTTCACAAGGTGAAGGGAAATTCATGAATATTCCTCGGCTTGATATAGCGCTAGATGAAAAGTATAACGAAGCTGGAAATTTTGAACTTGGTAAGCTGGTTGACCTTTGGGATAGTGGTTTGGTTGAAAGTCGATTGACAATGAAGCAGATTGAAGATAATGGTCAATATGGAAAAGCAAAAACGATTTATTTTGGTTCTCGTCAGTCTGCATATCATTTCTGTTTTTATCAAAAGGATATTGAGCAGGCAAAGAAGTTGGGTCTTGATATAGATTTGATTCATTCATCATTGAAATTTAAAAATCGTTATGAGGTGAGAATGTGTGATGATGTCGCTTTGGATTTTGTTAGAAAATCCTTGAATGAAAAGATTGATATGGCGAGACTTGCTGTTTGGGTGATTAACAGTAAAATAAAAGTCTTTGAAAGAATGAATGGCGATAAGGTTTTGAATCGTGAGTGGTATTCGCTTTTAGGTGAAGTTGATAAGATTGGTTTTTCAACCTCACCTGTAGAAACTGGTTTTTTTGATAAACAGTATAGATGGTTGAATGAAAATGTTTCAGGTGTGACTGCATTGATAAAAAAGTGGGAGAGTATTACTGGCGATAACAAACTAAAGAAGATTCTCTTTGATGGAGAAATAAGTGATAAAAACTGGAAAAAATTGGAGCAAGCGAGGGTAGCTTATGAGAAAAGTATACAAGAAAGTAGGTACTGATTCTGTAGTAGTAAATAACAGTAACTTGGTATGTTCAACTGATCGTGGGCTAAAATCAATTAGTCATTATTTACCTTCATTTGAAGGGAATGAAAATCTAACAGTTATACCTATAGAATCTGAGCGAATGTTTTTGCCTTATTTTAAGGACTATGTCATTGATTGGCTAAGAATGCCTGATGAAGTGAATGCGATTCTTGATATTAAGAAAAAAAACAGATTGAGAGGATAAGTATATGAAAGATAAGGAGAAAAAGTCTGCTGGTAGTATGTTGGCGCAGAAAGTTTTAGAAGATAAAAGAGATAGGGAGTTGGATTTTGTTGTTGATTTATTGATTTTAGCCTTTGTAGTCTTTGTTTTCTGTTTTAGTACTTTTGGTTTACAGCCTTTTATTGAATTTATAAACAAGTTTTGTTATGAGTTATTGTATTAAATAGAGGGTGACTATGAAAAAGAAAAAAATTACTGATGAAAAATTGAGAAAGTTAGTTTTTTTAATTCCTGCTCGGTATTTCTATGAAGGGGTTGTGACAAGTGATAAAGCTAGGAACTATCAAGATTATATAGATATTCAATGTCAAACCTATAGAAAGACTAAAAATCGCAAAGACTGGCAAGAGGTAAAAAGACTTACCAAAGAGTATGAGGAGTTTTTAGCAAACGAAGTAGATATTAAGAGAAAGTTGTTGCTCTTTGGGTTGATGAAACGTGATCAGAAAGAAAGACAAAGTGTGTATTTGTTGCTGGTTAAGAAATATCATTTAGAAAGATGGGTTTGAATTGGTGTCATGGAAAAGGATATTTGTAGAAGATGTGGTTGTAAGTGGAATACAGCTTGCGTTGATGAAATGTATGGTTCTTGCTGGTGGGTAGATAAAAATAGAACGTTGTGTAGTCATTGTTTTTATGGTTTTAATGATGAATCTTGTCAGACAAAAGTTTATTACAGACCAGGGCATGATTGGCTTGAGAGAGATTGGGAATTTGCTTGGGAAATACTGACAAATTCAAAAAGCCATTGGGTATATGATATGGAACATGATGTGTTGTGTGTTGTTGGTTTAGGAGATCATATTGGAGCTGTTAGATTTATTGTAAGGAACTTCTATGGACTTAATCGTATTTATCGTGAGGATATTCCTAAATGGCAAGAAATTATTGGGAATAATATGATTTTTTATAATGCAAAGGTCAATGATTCAAAACATTACGCTAGTTCTTTGCCTAGAAAGTATAAACATGAGGATTTGATTTAATGGTAACTTCAAAGATATTTTTCAAAAGACTTAGAAAATTACGCTTCCGATATGGACTTACTCAAAATGAATTAGCTGAGATAATAGGAATAAAGAGAAATACGTATAGTGATTGGGAGAATGGAAAGACAGAGCCCAGCTTTGAAAATCTTATTAAGTTAGCGGATTTATTTGAAGTTTCGTTGGATTGTTTACTTGGGAGAGAATAGATGAAAGTTAAGAAACGTTCACCAGCTTAGTTGCTGGATAATGAAAAAAATATAGAGAAATAAGAGGTATAAAAAAATGGCATTACAAGGAAAAGATAAACAAGTTATTGAATTGTCGAATGAACTTGCTAAAAAATTGAAAGAAAAAGATTTTTCGCAATCTTGGACACTTGCAGGGGAGTTGAATGGACTTCTTAAGAATGAAGAAGAATTGACTTTATCTTATCAAGTAATTCAGTGTATTAAAAACGATTTGGCAAGTTATTATGATATGAATAAGGCATACAATAAAGTTGCAAATCGTGCTTTTGCGATTGGAAGCAATTTGGAGCGTAGTGCTTCAATTTAGTTAAAATGGTGAAGGAAGTCAAGTTTGGCTTCCTTTTTTTGTTTGGAAGGAGAAAAAATGAGTATTAAGGTTGTATATAATAAATTTTCTGATGTATGTAAACATTACGCTTTTGGGAAAAAAATTCTTGATGAACCTCAGAAAATCATTGATCGCTTAGATGAACATTTTGACGGTGTGGAGTTTGGAGAATTTGATGGGTGCAATCCTGATAATGTGTATGTCAATTCGTTTACAGAAGTTGATACGCAGGAAGCATTGATTGATTTTGCAGGTATTTTGGATCATGGAGAATATGAGCAGTTAGTCAATGAAGATCGTTTGTTTGCTTATGTAGAAGAACATGAAGAAGAAATTGTTAGTCGTTTAGAAGAATCCTATGTGTTTCTTGGTCATGAAGACGGTAGCTGGTACTTTTTGCAATAAAAAATGGTTGATGTTGAAATGGCTTCAAGAGTGTTGATTAAGAATCCAAAGAATGGAAGGCAGGCTTGGTTTAGCTTGCCTTTGTATTTTGGAAAGTTGTCTGTGATTGGTTTGACTGGCTATTATGATGAAACTATTGAAATTGTTGATTATGAGGGTTCAGGCTTTATTGGATATGGTTTGTTTACTGTTGCTGACTTGGAACAGTTAAATAAGCAGGTAGAAGGTTAGTAAAGGAAGGTAAAAGATGGAATTAACAGCTTTAATTATGGATGATGTGACAAAGAAAGTAAAACAATTTTCTTTGCCTGTTGAACTTGAATATGTAGCTTCTGAATTTGGATTTTATGTAGGAGATGTTTCTATAACGATTCAATCTATTGAAGAATTGCCTGATTTAGATGTTGAAAGAAGTCCTTTATTTGTGTTCAATGAACTTGCTGAAAAGTTGGAAGATGTAGATGAAGATATTGTTTTATCATTCATTGAATCAAATAGTTCTGATCCAAAGGAATTATTAAATGCTGAATTTGATGATTGCTGGTTATATCCTGAAGTTGCAACTGATCGAGAGTTAGGTGAATATCTTGTAGAGGAAGTTGGTGTAGAACTTTCTAAGGAAAAACTGCTTCTTTATATTGACTATGAAAAATTTGGTCGTGATGTTCGCTTAGAAGAAGGTGGTAGTTTTGTAGATAAAGGTTACTTTGTGTCAAGATGATAGCGAATATCAGGGTTTTAAGAGAAGGGAATTTTGAATTTCTCTGTGAACTGGATATCATGAAATACAGTCAAGAACAGGTTCTTGAAAGAATGAATGAAAGAGGGATTGATAAAGGTAGCTTTTTTGTCTGTGGTATATCTGATTGGGAAGTAGATAAAGTGATGTCTTTAGACGAGGTTTATTTACTGAAAAAAGTTGTACTGGAGTTGTATGATGGCGACGATTTCATTGTGAAATTTCAATTACAGCGTTATGTGCCTGTAATTCAAATTGCGACTACATATTATAGATTTTGTTCTAAAGATGAAGTTAAGACAATGGTTGAGTTGACAAAAGAGTTAGATTATGAATCGGTTATCAATTACTTTTTTAAGTGTGGGAACTGGTTGACAGTGTTTCAGGGATTCATAGATCAGGGAGAAGTTTTGAATACTCCCCAAGGATTTTATAGAAAGGTTGTTCTTTAATTTTAAAAAAAGGAAGGAAGAATATTGAGGAATTTTGAATTAAAGAAACCACGAAAAGTAAAACAAAAACAAATCAAGATGAAGAAGATAAGTCAAAAAAGATCGAATCAGATTTTTTTATTTGGCTTAGCTTTTTTTGTTTTTCTGTGTGGTTTGACAATATTTATTTCAATGAGGACTGCTGTTAAGGTAAATGAAAGATTATCGAATACAGCAGTTGTTGAAACGAAAAAAGAAACTGACCGTAAATTGGAACAGTTTTTAGATGGGTATGTAAGTCGATATTTCACTTACAATTCGCAAGCTGGTTCTTCTGATGATGATGTTTCAAAATTGAATAACTATTATGGTAGTGTTCCTGATGTAAAGAATCAAGGTCAGTTGAAACAAGAAATGTCAGTAGTTAGTGCAAGAATGCTGACAGCGAAAGATGGTGTAGCTGTTTATCGTGTTGTTTATGATACGAAGAAAGATGATAAAAGCCAGCGTGTAGGGATTGAGTTCTCGATTCCATACGGTGAAAAAGATGGTAAATATTATGTGTCTGGTTTGCCTTGGTTCTCTCCTGTGAGCGATTTTAAAGCTGATGGAGTAGAAAAGAGTAGTATGGTGTCTTTGGTTGCTAAAGATGATATGGAAGAAGGAAAACGCAAGAAATTAATCTCATTTTTAGAACTATTCTTTAAGAACTATACTACAAGTCAAGCAAACTTGGACTTGATTTCAAAAGATATTAAGTCTATTGGTGGTGCAACGTTCAAGAGTTTAGACTACTCATATTTTAAAGAAAAAGATGGTAAGATTCTTGCTTATGTGCAAGTAACCTTTGAAGTTGCAGGTACAACTCATAGTGAGAACTTTAGCTTTGAATTACGAGAAGATAAAGATAGCTATTTCGTAGAAAAAATGGATCATACAATTCCATTAGATTATAACAAGAAAGATGATGAAGGAGAATAATATAGATGGCGTTATTTCAATTTTTAGTACAAAAAATCGGATTACCAGTTTTGGCTTACTTTGCGATTACAAAAGGTTTGGAAGCGTGGAAGGATCAAAAACTTGGTAAGTTGGTAGTGATTGTGTTGATTGGTGGATTTCTTTACTTCTTTATGGAAGATCCACAAGCGGTTTTGAAGGCTACAGCTCCATTTTGGAAGTTGTTACCAAATATTTTTAATTAGGAAAGTGATATGGAAAGAAAAGACAAGAAGTTGTATGTTTATACGACAGCGTTTAGGCAACCTATATGGGTTCATAAGCTGAATGAAGAATATAGTTTGCCTTTTGCGATTAAGATGTCAGCGATTGTCTATGGTCTAGTGATTCTTGTTTTAACTTGGTTTTTGCTAGGCTTTCTTCCTTCTTTAGATTCTGGTTGGCGGTTTATGGGTTCTGTATTTTCTGGTTGGAAACTTGGGAATTTGATGGCAGATTATAAGATTGATGGTAAGAATCTTTTTCGTTTTATTTACGAGTATCTGAAATTTTGGAAGGAATATGATGGTCAACGAGAAAATTATTATATATGTAAAGGAAAAAAATATGAGAAAGTGAGAAGTATAAGAAGTGGAGTTATCAAATAATATTTGGTCGATTGCGGATGGTTTGATTTTGTTAAAAGATGGAACAGTCTTGTCTGTTTTTGAGATTGAGCCACAAGTAGTCAATACGATTGAAGAAAAAGATAAAGAATCCAGCAAAGATTTAGTTTATGATTGTTTGGCTAGTTTACATGATTATAATGATGTCAGTATTCATAGCTTACATATTGATTTAGAGCTGGCTAAGAAGATTTCTTTATTGTCACAAGATATTGAGCAGTGTCAGGGGACAAGCTCTTTAGGAAATTATGTGATTTCTACAATGAAGTCACGCTTGGAAGAAGAAGTAAGCTATCTTTTTGAGTATAAGCATTATCTTGTAGTTCCTTTGAAATCTGTTAATGTGACTTCTGATTTTAAGTTAACGATTGAACAGACGATTGCAACCTATCGTAAAAATGTATTGAAGATGGCTGGTTTTGAAGAATTGCCAAAAATTGATTGGTGGAGAACATGGCAGAATCAGAAAGATATGGTTCAGACGAAACTTCATGCCTTGAATGTGAAGGAAGTTGTGAAAGCTGACTTGGAATTGTTGAATCGACTTCATTTTCTTGGTGGTCAATACTACGATAAAGAAAGTGAGTTGATTGCACTTGAAAACTCTATTGAGAATGTAGATGAAACGATTATTGAGGTAGTGGACGGAAATGCTTTGAAGTTGACAAATGGTCAAGAAACTAGCTATGTGGCAACAATTCCTGTTGTTTCTTATCCAAAGAATGTTTCCTATCTTCATCTACAAGAAGAACTTCAAAATCTTGAATTTCCTGTAGATAGTGTCTATAAGATTCGATTTTCTACTCAAAGAGGATTCTTCTCTTTGTTTTCTCGTGCAAGAAACAAACGTAAGAATCTTGGAAATACGGTAGAGGAAGCGGCAGAAAATGATGATGTTCAAAAGATTGAAGTTTTGGAAAGTCATCAGTTATTGGAAGATTTTCAAGAGAAACATGAAAATAAAGAATTGATGATTACCTATCTTCATACCTTGACGATTACAGGAGATAGTATTGAGGAATTGAATCTTAAGTTTGATATTCTCTTTGCAAAATTGAAAGAGTTAGAAGTGGAGGTAGTGAAGGCAGTTGCGGATCGTATATATCTTTTTTATAAGAGCCGTTTGACAGAATTGTTGGATAATGAAAGACCAAGCTTTTTACAGTATGGTAGTTTGCGTGGTTTGTGTGAAAATCTGATGTTTACAACTAAGAAAGTTGGTACAGAAATTGGTTTTCCGGTGGGTCGAGTTGATAATGAGATTGCTTCGTGGCGTGGAGAAGTTGAGAAGGCTTTGGATTCAAGCACTAATGTTGTTTTCTCAAATTTGTTGCAAGCTAATAAAATTGGAGTTAAGGGTAAGGAAACAAGCAATCCTCATATTGCTATTACTGGTGCGACAGGGAATGGGAAGTCTTTCTTGACTAAGTTATTATTTACGTATCATTCGTTATTAAAAATCAATGTTTTGTATGTTGACCCAAAAGCTGAAATGCGTAGACAGTATTTGACAGTTTTAGAAGAGCTAGAGCAGGAAGGTACAAATGAGGAATTACAAGAATATATTCGCTCTATTCGATTTGTGACGTTAGATATGAATAAGAAAGAAAATTGGGGAGTGCTTGATCCATTTTCATTCTTACAGTCTAAAAGTGAGTTAAGAGAGTTGGTGACGGTTTTGATTGCTTCGGTGCTTGGAGATACTTATAAAGATGTGAAACTATTCTTAATGCCTTGTATTGATAGAGTTCTGGAGCGAAGAGAATCTGGTGAATCTGTAGGAATGTTTCATGTATTTGAAGAGATGGAGAATCATGCTAAAGAGAAGGTTTCAGAAGCTGGTTATTATTTGAAATCTATTTCTGAGGATACATTGTTATCACTTTGTTTTTCTGATGGTAGTCAACAAGTTTTGAAAGCAGACAATAAGATAACGATTGTTGAGATTTCAGGATTGGATATGCCACAGGGAACGGATAAAGATGAAATGACTGAAACTCAGTTAAGAAGTTTGACGGTTATGTATGCTTTGACCTATTTTTGTGCGATTTTTGGTGAACGAGAGAGAGATAGGGAAACCATGCTATTTCTTGATGAAGCATGGCAAATTATGTCAACTCCTGCTGGACGACAAGTTGTGAATCGAATTAAGCGTACAGGTCGAAGTTTCAATAATTTCTTGGTTTTGGTAACTCAGTCTGTAAAAGACTTGAAAACAAGCGAAGATGGGACTGGTTTTGGTACGGTATTTGCTTTTCCAGAAAACTCTGAAACAGGAGCTATTTTGGAACACTTACGAGTGGAAGATGATGATTTGTCGCGTGCTTGGCTTGAAAATCAAACAATGGGGCAATGTATCTACTATGATACATTTGGTCGTAAGGAACGAATTACAGTCGATGGTACAATTTATCCAGAATTTAAACCACTCTTTAAGACTGTCGAAACAAAATTGGTTGCAGTTTAAAGGAGGGAATATGAGAAAAAATATTTTACTAGTGTTTATTTGTTCCTTCTTCCTTTTTCCTGCATTTGTCAAGGCGAATACAGCTTCAGATTTTCTTCCTAACAATAATTTCAATATTATTGAATTTGATAAAAACACGAATAAGCCAAAACTGAAAGAAAGTTCTGAATCTACTAAGGAACTCTTAGATAATGCAAAGAAGGCAAAAAAAAAAGAAGCTGAGATAAAAAAGCAGAATGAAAGTAAAAGTAAGCTAACTTATGAGAATTACAAGTCTAAAATGTCTGATCTAACAAGTAAGGCATACTTTGATAAAAAGTTCTTTGGATTTGATTCCAATATCAATTATTTCTTTAATTCGCTAGTTCAGGCTGTATTTTGGGTTGGGAAACTGGTTTTCTATGTGATTGCAGAATTGTATAGTGCTGTTGAATCAATGAGCGACGTTTCCTCATTATTGAATGAAGTAGTAAAGAATTCTAGTAAGGTATTTTCTTCCTTGTTCGGTCAAGAAATAATCTATATGATTGGTGCGAGCATGGCAGCCTATTTGTTGTATGTATTTGCGACTGGAAAAGGAAGTTTCATTAAAACATTGGTAAAAATGTTATTGATCTATACTTTTATTGGAGTGTACTTCATTCAGTTTTCTGTTGATGGACAGAATAAGTATCTGTTAACTCATGTTTACGACGCTTTCAGAACAACCACAATAACAATGAATGGTGAAATCACCAAAACTTTAACTGGTGAAAGTAAAGATGGAGTAGAAACATACTTTTCAGAAACCTTGTTGAAGGGGTATAAGTATATGAATTCTCCTGTGAACGACAAAGGGGAGTTCATGCTTTCTGAAAAAGAGTTTGAAGATTTAGCTAGTTATAAGCAAGGTGACGGAGATCATTTAATTGGTGAGAAGAAAATTAAAGATATTGCAAAAGATAAAGATCCTGAAAACAAAATGTTGAAGAATGAGTGGGGTTCAAAATTCATGTATGCCTTCGCTTCTGATGTCGATATTATAGTGATGGGAACGATTTATCTATTGCTTGGATTGTCACGCTTCTTCTTCTTGATTGTATTTATCTTACTTATTGTATTGTTGCCATTTATTCTTATTTTGAGTTTGTTTCCTAAGATGGAACATTTACTAGTAGGGTTTAATAAGAAAGCTATTTCAATGCTTGCTTTGTCTTCTATTATGCTTTTAGCAACTACATTATTCTCTTTCTTTTATAATACGTTGACTAAGTTTGTTTCTGTTGCTGTTGGTGGAGATTTACTGGTAACGGTATTTTTGAAAGCATTGTTATTGGTTTTAATGTGGAAGTATAGACATTCACTTCTAACAGCATTTTCAAGAGTTACGAATAGTCCTGTTGGGAAGGTTGGTAGAGAAATCAGCAATTCTCAAGCAGTCAAAAATCTGAAAGAAAGAATTAATCGTACTGGAAAACTTAGTTTGAAATCAGGTAAAGGTGGTTTGAAAGTTGGTGGTCAGTTTGCTAAAGGTGGTTTGAAGATGGGTAAAGACAAGTTGAGTGAAAATCTCAAATCTTTACGAAAGAACAGTCCATTGGTAGATAGTTTAGCTGATAAAGCTGGCTCGGTTAAAAATCGTTTTACTTCGATGAAAGAAAAGAAAAATGCTTCTGTCAATTCTTTGAAAGAAAAAGGAAATAAGGCTTTAGCTAAACTCTATGGAGTACGAGCTAATGCCTTTAGAGAATATAGTGCTGATAGAAAATTCTTAAAAGAGAAAAAAGACTATAGAGATAATCAAGCTAAAAAATATGCTGGTCAGAAAAATGCTTCTCGTCAAGCAGTTCAGCGTTTGAAGGAAGAACGAGCCAGAAAACAAGAAAAGCATTTTAAAGAGGATCAGGAACGATATGTGAAACAACGAATACAGACAAGCAATTCTAGGACTGTTAGTCGAGAGAAAGTTGATGTTGGGAATACTAGAAATAAGAAAGAAAAGAGGTTGAAAGCAAAAAGAAGAAAGGTTGATATTTAATGGGTAAAAAAACAGCTAAACGGTTAGGTTTATTGATCGGAAGTCTTTTACCTATTCTTTTGATAGTTCTTTTGTTGATAGCAAGTGTTATTGGGGTTGTTTCTGCTGGTGGTTCATCAGGAAGTACGACTGGAAAGAGAACACGTTTAACAGCGCAAGAAGTGGCTCAGAAAGCTAATATTTCTGTTGAACGTGCAGAAGATGTCATTAAGATTTTAAACTGGGAACTCTCTAAAGAGAAATTCACTTTGGAAGGTTCTAGTGGTTCTCTTGCTGTTGCTGAAAGAGAAAGCGATTTTGATCCAAAGCTAACGAATCCGTCAGGTGGAGTTGCTGGATATTTTCAATGGTCAGGCTGGGACGGAAATACAATCAATGGTGATCGCTGGAGAAATGCAAGTTCTCGAACGTTAGATAGTACAGTTCAACTGGAATTGATGTCCTATGAGTTGAATCATGGCTATAAAAAAGTAAAAGACTATATGCAGAAGGCGACTGATCCTTTTGAAAGTGCTAAGTATTGGTCAGAACATTATGAGGGTGTATTGCTTTCAGACGGTCAGACAAAATTAGAGAAGCTGGAGAAGGATAGCAAGAAGTGGTATGAAGTCTTTAAGGGTACGATTGAATCTGATGGATCAAGTGGAAATGCAATAGCTGGTAGTTTGGATATTGCTCCTGGAGCTGTTGCGATGGAGATACCGAACGGCTACTCCATTGACAAGGAAATCACTAAGGAAGGCTATATCACTCAATCCTATCCTTATGGTGAATGTACGTGGTATGTCTTTAATCGAGCTAAAGAATTTGGAATACAGTTTGATCCATATATGGGTAATGGTCAAGATTGGGCGCATAAGTCAGGATATGAAGTCACGAATACTCCGACAAAGCATTCAGCAGTGAGCTTTCAAGGAAGGCAAGCTGGGGGTCATGCTACTTATGGTCACGTGGCTTTCGTCGAAGATGTGAAAGATGATGGCTCTATCCTGATTTCAGAATGTAACTTTGTTCAAAGTGGTCAACAAACAGGTATCACGAATTATCGTGTATTTGGTGCTGAAGAAGCAAGAAATTTTTATTATGTAATTGGAAAATAGAAAAGAGGAAGAAATATGAATAAGAAATTAGTAACATTGTTGTCTGTAGCTGTGTTGAGTGCAGTTGCTAATGGAGTATATGCTGATGAAGTTAATTTGGGTGGAAATGCTCCATCTTCAACAGATAATACAGGGTTAGTGGTTGCTGAGAAGCCGACAGAATCACCTGTTGAGAAACCAGCACCAAAAGTAAATGAAAATTTGGATTTAGGTGGAAGTGCTGATAAAGCACAAGACAAAGATAATACAGGGGTTGTTGTAGAACCTACTACTCCGTCAGAAAAGCCAAAGGAGGAAAAACCAAAAGAAGATAAACCTTCTGAAAATCTTGGGAAGGATTCTGAGAAACAGCAGGAAAAGGATAATACAGGAGTTGTTGTAGAACCTAAAACTCCATCAGACCAGCCGAAAGAAGAAAAACCAGCGGAAGATACTCCTGAAATCAAGGAGCAGAAACAAAAGGCAGAAGAAATTGTTGGGGTGAAGGAAAAAGATACTCCGCAGCCTTTGAATGTGACCAAAGAAGAAATTAAGGAGACTCCGATTGAAACCAATACAGGTCATAAAGTAGTTTCTACCAATCAAGGGAAGGTGGTAGTAGAAACAGAACAAGGTGACTATCAAGAAAAAGAACCTTACGAAATTGGCGCTGTGAAACAGCAAGACGGTACAATCGCTTTGAAGGATAAAGAAGGACAGTTAAAAGTTCTTCCGAATACTGGAACAGCAAGTACAATCTTTGCGACTATTTGGGGTTTGATTGGATTCATTGCGACTGTTTGGAGTCGAGTTAAATTGAATTAAGGGAGATAGTATGAAAGTAAGTTTAGTAAATAGTTAAGGTAGGGGCAACCCTGCCTTTTTTTGTTGTTTTAAGGAGAAGAAAATGGATCAAGTAGAATTGTTGAAAATGTATGCTGTTAGATTAGCTCAGAGACTGGGAGATAATCAAAAGTGTTTGGAATTTACAGCTAGTCGTGATACTGGTCATGGTATTGAAACGATGACGGCTGAGGTTAGTAAACACGGGAAAATTGTCAGGGTTATTTATTCTTATGAAGGGTGTCATGCCAATGAAAAATTACCAAAAAGAAATTATGCTAGTGTTTCTGTATTGGTTGAGGAATCTTATTCTTTTGATTTCACTAGAGGAGGAGTTTATACTTATTTTCCTGATATAGAAAAATTGTTAGAACAGTTATAACATAATTGAAAATGTGGTAAGATGGAAAGAATGGCAAGTCAGGAATGACTTGCTGTTTTTTGTCGTTTTATGGAGAAAAAAAGTGAACATAAAGAAACCAGAATAGGATATAAAATTCGTATTTTAGGTCAAAAAGTTCAACCAGGTATTCGAGATTTGTTCGGAAATAGGAGAATAAAAATGGAAAAATTATATAATAATTATCCTGATATTTGTGTGTCAAAGAAGGATTTAAAAGCAAATTATTTTCCTTCGATTAGTATTAAAACAATTGAAAGGAGATTAGATGAAAGTCAAAAGACGAAAGAATTTAAAGATATATCTTTTAGAACAGGACAAAAAGTATTGATTAATGTGAGAGGATTTTATTTATTCCTTCTGCATAGAGAGAGAGTTAGATATATTTGATTTGAAAAAAATGATATACTATAGTTATTGACTAGAGATATACTCATTTTTAAAAGGAGTATAAAATGTTTTTTAGAGAATTGGAGAATGGAAAATATAGATATTATGAAAAATATTTTGATTTAGAAGAGAATAAGTGGAAACAAGTTTCTATAACTTTAACTTCTAAGACAAGGCAAGCTCAGAAACAGGCAAGAATTTTGCTAGATGAGAAAATAGAAAAAAAGAGGGAGAAAATAGAAAATAAGAAGGAAGTAGTTAGGGATATTACCGTTAAACAAGCTTACGAAGAATATTTGAAAATTCGTGAAACAGAATTAAAAAGAAGTACGTTTAAGTCTCAGAAATATACTATTATAGGTGAGGTTAGAAAGTTAGAGAATTACTTATTAGTAGATGTGACAAGTCATATAGTTCAGAATATATTGTTGGAGCTGGAATGTTCTGCGGTTCATAGAAAAAATAAGAAAGTTTTATTGAATCTGTTTTTTAAGTATTGTTTAGATGTTGGTTATATAATTGAGAATCCTGTTGAAAAGGTTGTTTTACCAAAAAGAAAAAAGAATGTAAAAGAGATTAGGAGAAAACAAAATAAGTATTTAACAAGGGTTCAAATGTTTCAGTATTTGAATTTTTTAGAAAAAGAAGAAAAGAATCAACGAGTACGTTTGATTGTTGAATTTATGTATTTGACTGGATTACGTTTTGGAGAAGTTTTGGCTTTGACTCTTGAGGATATTGATTTTGAAAATAAAACACTAGAAGTTAAGCATACATTGCATACGAGCGGAAGTAAAGCAGAAATATTCCTAGATAGTCCAAAAAGTTTAGCTTCTTATAGAGTCATTGGTATTAGCGATAGAGTGTTAGAGATCATAGAAGAATATCTCCTCATGGAAAAAGAAGGGCGATTTATATTTACGAAAAATGGGAATCCTTTTATGATTTTTTCTTTTAATGATTTTTTGAAGAGAAGTTTTAAAAGAAGTGGAATTCAAAAAGAAGAGGATTTTGTATTGACTACTCATGTTTTTAGGCATTCACATATTAGTTTACTTGCAGAATTGGAAGTTCCAATCAAGGCGATTATGGAACGAGTAGGTCATACGAACGAGAAAATGACTTTGGGAGTTTATACTCATGTTACGGAGCAGATGAAGTTTAATATAACTGAAAAATTGGATAAATTGGACTTGTAAAAGCTAACCAAAAAGTAACCAAGAAATGTCTAAAAATGTCTAAAATAGTCCATAATCTTTGGAGTAAGAATGTAGAAAAAAGCCTTTATGTCTATAATTGACGGTATTTGTCTAGCTTTTATTGAGGGAAATTGTTATAATAGTAGTAATTTAATAGATGGAGTTGAGTTTTGAAGAAAAACTTTCGTGTAAAAAGAGAGAAAGATTTTAAGGCGATTTTCAAGGAGGGGACAAGTTTTGCCAATCGCAAATTTGTTGTCTACCAATTAGAAAACCAGAAAAACCATTTTCGAGTAGGTCTATCAGTCAGCAAAAAACTGGGGAATGCCGTCACTAGGAATCAAATCAAGCGACGAATTCGACATATTATCCAGAATGCAAAAGGGAGTCTGGTAGAAGATGTCGACTTTGTTGTCATTGCTCGAAAAGGAGTCGAAACCTTGGGATACGCAGAGATGGAGAAAAATCTACTCCACGTATTAAAATTATCAAAGATTTACCAGGAAGGAAATGGGAGTGAAAAAGAAACTACAGTTGACTAGTTTGCTAGGACTGTCTCTATTAATCATGACAGCTTGTGCGACAAATGGGACAACTAGCGATATTACAGCCGATTCGGCTGATTTTTGGAGTAAATTTGTTTACTTCTTTGCGGAAATCATTCGCTTTTTATCGTTTGATATCAGTATCGGAGTGGGGATTATTCTCTTTACGGTCTTGATTCGTACAGTTCTCTTGCCAGTCTTTCAAGTGCAAATGGTGGCTTCTAGAAAAATGCAGGAAGCTCAGCCACGCATTAAGGCGCTTCGAGAACAATATCCGGGTCGAGATATGGAAAGTAGAACCAAGCTAGAGCAAGAAATGCGTAAAGTCTTTAAAGAAATGGGTGTCAGACAGTCAGATTCTCTTTGGCCGATTTTGATTCAGATGCCGGTTATCTTGGCCTTGTTCCAAGCTCTATCAAGAGTTGACTTTTTAAAGACAGGTCATTTCTTATGGATTAACCTTGGTGGTGTGGATACAACCCTTGTTCTTCCGATTTTAGCGGCAGTATTTACCTTTTTAAGTACTTGGTTGTCCAACAAAGCCTTGTCTGAGCGTAATGGCGCTACGACTGCGATGATGTATGGGATTCCAGTCTTGATTTTTATCTTTGCAGTTTATGCGCCAGGTGGAGTCGCCCTCTACTGGACAGTGTCCAACGCTTATCAAGTCTTGCAAACCTATTTCTTGAACAATCCATTCAAGATTATCGCAGAGCGCGAGGCCGTAGTACAGGCACAGAAAGATTTGGAAAATAGAAAAAGAAAAGCCAAGAAAAAGGCTCAGAAAACGAAATAATAAGGAGGAATCTGGTAATGGTAGTATTTACAGGTTCAACTGTTGAAGAAGCAATCCAGAAAGGATTGGAAGAATTAAATATTCCAAGGATGAAGGCTCATATCAAAGTCATTTCTCGTGAAAAAAATGGATTTCTTGGTTTATTTGGTAAAAAACCAGCCCAGGTTGATATTGAAGCTATTAGTGAAACAACTGTCATTAAAGCAAATCAGCAGGCTGTAAAGGGTGTTCCTAAAGAAGTCAATGAAAAAAATGAACCAGTTAAAACAGTCAGTCAAGCAACCGTTGATTTGGGGCATGTTGTAGAAGCAATTAAAAAGATTGAAGAAGAAGGTCAAGGGGTTTCTGATGAAGTCAAGGCTGAAATATTGAAAAATGAAAAACATGCTAGCACTATTTTGGAGGAAACTGGCCATATTTCAATTCTAAATGAATTGCAACTAGAAGAGAGCACAGATGAAACTGTTTCTGCTTCTGAGTCAGTTTTCGACACAGAAGAACCTTCTAGTCAATTTATCGAAGATTTAGACTTAAAGGTGGAACCGAGTTTTGATATTGAACAAGTAGCTACGGAAGTAACGACTTATGTCCAAACAATCATTGATGATATGGACGTTGAGGCGACAATTTCAAATGATTATAACCGTCGTAGCATCAATTTACAAATTGATACAAATGAGCCAGGACGTATTATCGGTTATCATGGTAAAGTATTGAAAGCCTTGCAGTTATTGGCTCAAAATTATCTTTATAACCGCTATTCAAGAACCTTTTACATTACTATTAATGTCAATGATTATGTTGAACACCGTGCAGAAGTCTTGCAGACCTATGCTCAAAAATTGGCGACTCGTGTTTTAGAAGAAGGTCGCAGCCGACAAACAGATCCAATGTCAAATAGCGAACGCAAGATTATCCATCGCATTATTTCACGCATGGATGGCGTGACCAGTTACTCTGAAGGTGATGAGCCAAATCGTTATGTTGTCGTAGATACAGAATAAGTAAAATCAGGGTTATCCTGATTTTTTGCTAGCTGGAGGAGATTAAATTAATGTTGAATAAGATAAGAGACTATTTAGACTTTGCTGGTTTGCAGTACCGTAATCCTGATAAAGCGGGAGCAGAGCGAGAGAAGATGCTGGCATTCCGCAACAAAGGTCAAGAGGCCAGAAAGGCTTTTACAGAACTGGCCAATGCCTTTCAAGTAAGTCATCCAGAATGGCAACTCCAACAGACTAGCCAGTGGATGAATCAGGCGCAACGTTTGCGACCACATTTCTGGGTCTATCTACAGAGAGACGGACAAGTGACAGAACCTATGATGGCCTTACGTTTATATGGAAGTCCTTCTGATTTTGGAGTCTCACTAGAAGTCAGTTTCATCGAGCGTAAGAAGGATGAGCAAACTTTGGAGAAACAAGCCAAGGTATTAGAAGTTCCAGTGGTAGAAGGGATTTATTATCTAGTCTACTCTGATGGTCAAAGTCAACGGTGGGAGGCGAACGAAGAAAATCGTCAGGTCTTAGTCGAGAAGGTAGGCGGTCAAGAAATCCGAAAAGTGTTAGTTAAATCAGATGTTTCAATCATAGAAAATCAATCATTAGAAGTGATTTTAGAAAAATTAGAAGATGCTTATGAACGCTTACTTCCCTATTATCAGGCGACTAGAGAATAGAAAATAGATGACTTATATAGCGTCGAATTGTTTAATTGCTATTCTATGTATTTTTTCATATAATAGTAAAATAGAATGTGTGATTCAATAATCACCTCAAATAGAAAGGAAATTCTATGTCAAATCTATCTGTTAATGCAATCCGTTTCCTAGGTATTGACGCTATCAACAAAGCCAACTCAGGTCACCCAGGTGTTGTTATGGGAGCAGCTCCGATGGCTTACAGCCTCTTTACAAAACAACTTCGTATCAATCCAGCTCAACCAAACTGGATTAACCGCGACCGTTTTATTCTTTCAGCGGGTCATGGTTCAATGCTCCTTTATGCCCTTCTTCATCTTTCTGGTTTTGAAGATGTCAGTATGGATGAGATCAAGAGCTTCCGTCAATGGGGTTCAAAAACACCAGGTCACCCAGAATTTGGCCATACAGCAGGAATTGATGCTACAACAGGTCCTCTAGGTCAAGGGATTTCAACTGCCACTGGTTTTGCCCAGGCAGAACGATTCTTGGCAGCCAAATATAACCGCGAAGGCTACAATATCTTTGACCACTATACTTATGTTATCTGTGGAGACGGAGACTTGATGGAAGGTGTCTCAAGCGAGGCGGCTTCATACGCAGGCTTGCAAAAACTAGACAAGTTGGTTGTTCTTTATGATTCAAATGACATCAACTTGGATGGTGAGACAAAGGATTCCTTTACAGAAAGTGTTCGTGACCGTTACAATGCCTACGGTTGGCATACTGCCTTGGTTGAAGATGGAACAGACTTGGAAGCGATCCATGCTGCTATCGAAACAGCTAAAGCTTCAGGCAAACCATCTTTGATTGAAGTGAAGACTGTTATTGGATACGGTTCTCCAAACAAACAGGGAACTAATGCCGTACACGGTGCTCCTCTTGGAGCAGATGAGACTGCAGCAACTCGCCAAGCACTTGGTTGGGACTATGAACCATTTGAAATCCCAGAACAAGTATATGCTGATTTCAAAGAACATGTTGCAGACCGTGGTGCATCAGCTTATCAAACTTGGACTAAATTAGTTGCTGACTATAAAGAGGCTCATCCAGAACTGGCTGCAGAAGTAGAAGCCATTATTGATGGACGTGATCCAGTTGAAGTGACTCCAGCAGACTTCCCAGCTTTAGAAAATGGTTTCTCTCAAGCAACTCGTAATTCAAGCCAAGATGCCTTGAATGTTGTGGCGGCTAAGTTACCAACCTTCTTAGGTGGATCAGCTGACCTTGCTCACTCAAACATGACTTATATCAAGACTGACGGACTTCAAGACGATTCCAACCGCTTGAACCGCAACATTCAGTTTGGTGTTCGTGAATTTGCCATGGGAACAATCTTGAACGGGATGGCTCTTCATGGTGGACTTCGTGTATACGGTGGAACTTTCTTCGTCTTCTCTGACTATGTGAAGGCAGCTGTCCGCTTGTCAGCCTTGCAAGGACTTCCTGTGACTTATGTCTTTACTCACGATTCAATCGCGGTTGGGGAAGACGGTCCGACTCACGAACCAGTTGAGCACTTGGCAGGTCTTCGTGCTATGCCAAATCTAAATGTTTTCCGTCCAGCAGATGCGCGTGAAACACAAGCAGCTTGGTACCTTGCAGTGACAAGCGAAAAAACACCAACTGCCCTTGTCTTGACACGTCAAAACTTGACTGTTGAAGAAGGAACAGACTTTGATAAAGTTGCAAAAGGTGCCTATGTTGTCTATGAAAATGCAGCAGACTTTGATACCATCTTGATTGCGACAGGTTCAGAGGTTAATCTTGCTGTCTCAGCTGCCAAAGAATTGGCTAGTCAAGGTGCAAAAGTCCGCGTAGTCAGCATGCCATCTACAGATGTCTTTGATAAACAAGATGCAGCATACAAGGAAGAAATTCTTCCAAATGCAGTTCGCCGTCGTGTTGCAGTCGAAATGGGTGCAACTCAAAACTGGTACAAATACGTTGGTCTTGATGGTGCCGTTCTCGGTATTGATACTTTCGGAGCCTCTGCCCCAGCACCAAAAGTATTGGCAGAATATGGCTTTACTGTCGAAAATCTTGTAAAAGTCGTTCAAAATTTGAAATAATCCTAAAAATCAGGGCGCAAGCTCTGGTTTTTCTTGTTAGAAAAGCAAGGTACAATCTTGTAAAAGTAGCTGAAATTTGATATAGTAGTCCTATGTAAAAGACAAAGGAGAAGAAAATGAATCCAAATTATACATTTTTAATTATGCTTGTAGCGATGTTAGGCTTGATGTTCTTTATGCAACGCTCTCAAAAGAAACAAGCGCAAAAACGTATGGAAAGCTTAAATAAACTACAAAAGGGTTATGAAGTGATTACAATCGGTGGCCTTTACGGAACAGTCGATGAAGTAGATACGGAGAAGAGAACGATTGTTCTTGATGTAGATGGAGTTTACTTGACTTTTGAACTAGCTGCTATCAAGACAGTATTACCGCTGAAAGAAACAGCTTCACTAGAAGGCGCAATTGAAAAATAAGACGGGATTACTAACTCCCGTTTTTCTATAAAAGAAAGGAAATGGGATGAAAAAACTAGTCTTTGTCTGTCTGGGAAATATTTGTCGTAGTCCTATGGCTGAGTTTGTTATGAAATCAATGACAGATAACTACGAAATCCAAAGTCGAGCGACTTCCTCTTGGGAACATGGCAATCTGATTCATAAGGGCACTCAAGGAATTTTTCAAGAGTATGAGATTCCTTATGACAAGAATAAGACATCGCATCAGATTAGTAAGGAAGATTTTGAAGCCTTTGATTATATTATTGGAATGGATGCTTCAAATGTTTCTGACTTACGTCAGATGTGTCCAGTAGACTGTCAAGATAAGATTTACTCATTTGCATCTGAAAGTGTTCCAGATCCTTGGTATACAGGAGATTTTGAAGAGACTTATCGGCGTGTTCAAGAGGGATGTCAAGCTTGGTTAGAACGTTTAGAAAAGGAGAGTGAAGGTGGAAAATCTTAAGAATTTTTACGAAAAGTATCGAGTGTATCTAACTCGTCCACGTTTAGAGCTTTTGGCAGTAGTTACGATTGTCTTTTGTGCTGTGCTCGTCTTTTTTCTAAATATTCCCGGAAAAGGTGTTCTAAAGCTTGATAATGGAACGATTGTTTACGACGGCAGTCTTGTCCGTGGTAAAATGAATGGACAAGGTACCATTACCTTCCAAAATGGGGACCAATATACAGGTGGTTTCAACAATGGAGCCTTTAATGGAAAAGGCACTTTTCAATCCAAAGAAGGCTGGACTTACGAAGGGGATTTTGTAAATGGTCAGGCTGAAGGAAAAGGGAAACTAACAACAGAACAAGAAGTTGTTTATGAAGGGACTTTTAAACAAGGCGTTTTTCAACAAAAATAAGGCCTCCTTATCAAAGGAGGTATTGTTAGAATCTCTAAGTAAGCGCTTACCTGCAAATTCCTTTCTTTCCAAGCCCCCTTCCAAGTAAGTTTGTGAAATAAAAAAAATTTGAAATAAATTTCACAAACTTTAAAGAAAAAACTTGATAAGTAAAGAAAATGAGGAAAAATTCACAAACAATAAAAAATTCTTTGTGAAATATCTATGAAACTGTTTACAAAGTTGAAATAATAAGTTATAATGAACTTGTGAAAAAATTAACAAAGGATATCGATCCTTGAAAGCTATGGAGGAAAATATGGCTGATAAAAAAACTGTGACACCAGAAGAAAAGAAACTCGCTGCTGAAAAGCATGTTGATGGCTTGGTGCAAAAAGCTTTAGTTGCTCTTGAGGAAATGCGTAAACTCGACCAAGAACAGGTCGACTACATCGTAGCTAAAGCGTCAGTGGCAGCTTTGGATGCCCACGGGGAATTGGCTCTACATGCCTATGAAGAAACAGGACGTGGTGTATTTGAAGACAAAGCAACTAAGAACTTGTTTGCTTGTGAACACGTAGTAAACAACATGCGCCACACTAAAACAGTTGGTGTTATCGAAGAAGACGATGTAACAGGTTTGACTCTTATCGCTGAACCAGTTGGCGTTGTTTGTGGTATCACTCCAACAACAAACCCAACATCAACAGCAATCTTTAAATCATTGATTTCATTGAAGACACGTAATCCAATTGTCTTTGCCTTCCACCCATCCGCTCAAGAATCATCAGCTCACGCAGCTCAAATTGTTCGTGATGCTGCGATTAAAGCAGGAGCTCCTGAAAACTGTGTACAGTGGATCACTGAACCATCTATGGAAGCAACTAGTGCTCTTATGAACCACGAAGGTATTGCAACAATCCTTGCAACAGGTGGTAATGCTATGGTTAAAGCTGCATACTCATGTGGTAAGCCAGCTCTTGGGGTAGGTGCCGGAAACGTTCCAGCTTATGTTGAAAAATCAGCTAACATTCGCCAAGCTGCTCACGATATCGTCATGTCTAAATCATTTGACAATGGTATGGTCTGTGCCTCAGAGCAAGCGGTTATCATTGACAAAGAAATTTACGATGAATTTGTAGCAGAGTTCAAATCATATCACACTTACTTTGTAAACAAAAAAGAAAAAGCACTTCTTGAAGAATTCTGCTTCGGCGTGAAAGCAAACAGCAAAAACTGCGCTGGTGCAAAATTGAACGCTGACATCGTTGGTAAACCAGCAACTTGGATTGCAGAACAAGCAGGATTTACAGTTCCAGAAGGAACAAACATTCTTGCTGCAGAATGTAAAGAAGTTGGTGAAAACGAGCCATTGACTCGTGAAAAATTGTCACCAGTTATCGCAGTTTTGAAATCTGAAAGCCGTGAAGATGGTATTACTAAGGCTCGTCAAATGGTTGAATTTAACGGTCTTGGACACTCAGCAGCTATCCACACAGCTGACGAAGAATTGACTAAAGAATTTGGTAAAGCTGTTAAAGCTATTCGTGTTATCTGTAACTCACCTTCTACTTTCGGTGGTATCGGGGACGTTTACAATGCCTTCTTGCCATCATTGACACTCGGATGTGGTTCTTACGGACGCAACTCAGTTGGGGATAACGTTAGTGCCATTAACCTTTTGAATATCAAAAAAGTCGGAAGACGGAGAAATAACATGCAATGGATGAAACTTCCTTCAAAAACATACTTTGAACGTGATTCAATTCAATACCTTCAAAAATGTCGTGACGTTGAGCGTGTCATGATCGTTACTGACCACGCTATGGTAGAGCTTGGCTTCCTTGATCGTATCATCGAACAACTTGACCTTCGTCGCAATAAGGTGGTTTACCAAATCTTTGCAGATGTAGAACCAGATCCAGATATCACTACAGTTGAACGTGGTACTGAGATTATGCGTGCCTTCAAACCAGATACAATCATCGCTCTCGGTGGTGGATCTCCAATGGATGCTGCTAAAGTAATGTGGCTCTTCTACGAGCAACCAGAAGTGGACTTCCGTGACCTTGTACAAAAATTCATGGATATCCGTAAACGTGCCTTCAAATTCCCATTGCTTGGTAAGAAGACTAAATTCATCGCGATCCCAACTACATCTGGTACAGGATCTGAAGTAACTCCATTTGCCGTTATCTCTGATAAAGCAAACAACCGTAAATACCCAATCGCTGACTACTCATTGACACCAACTGTGGCAATCGTAGACCCTGCTTTGGTATTGACAGTTCCTGGATTTGTTGCTGCGGACACTGGTATGGACGTATTGACCCACGCGACTGAAGCTTACGTATCACAAATGGCTAGCGACTACACTGATGGTCTTGCGCTTCAAGCCATCAAACTTGTATTCGAAAACCTTGAAAGCTCAGTTAAGAATGCAGACTTCCACTCACGTGAGAAAATGCATAACGCTTCAACAATCGCTGGTATGGCCTTTGCCAATGCCTTCCTAGGTATTTCTCACTCAATGGCCCATAAGATTGGTGCGCAATTCCACACAATCCACGGTCGTACAAATGCAATCTTGCTTCCATACGTTATCCGTTACAACGGTACACGTCCAGCTAAGACAGCAACATGGCCTAAGTACAACTACTACCGTGCAGATGAAAAATACCAAGATATCGCACGCATGCTTGGACTTCCAGCTTCTACTCCAGAAGAAGGGGTTGAATCTTACGCAAAAGCTGTCTACGAACTTGGTGAGCGCGTAGGTATCCAAATGAACTTCAAAGCACAAGGAATTGATGAAAAAGAATGGAAAGAACATTCTCGTGAATTGGCCTTCCTTGCTTATGAAGACCAATGTTCACCTGCTAACCCACGTCTTCCAATGGTTGACCACATGCAAGAAATCATCGAAGATTCTTACTATGGCTACAAAGAAAGACCAGGACGCCGTAAATAATTGTTATCAGCCTAGAGGCAGGAATTTCCTGTCTCTTTTTTGTAAAATTGGAAGATTGAAAATAATTTTTATCTTTTCTATTTTCACTTTTCATCTGAAAAGGAAAGTGGGAAATGATTAGGTAGATAAAGAAAGACAGGAGTATAGGCTTTTGAAGGAGAAAGAAAAATAAGTGGGGTATGGACAAAAAACAATGCCCGTACTTGCAATTAAACTTAAATAGTTATATAATAGGTTTGTTGAAAGGTGATTTGTAGTGATTCAAGTTACTCTTTTCACAATAAAAATTTCATGATTTTCATAAGGAGGAAATCACTAATGGTAGTTAAAGTTGGTATTAACGGTTTCGGACGTATCGGTCGTCTTGCTTTCCGTCGTATCCAAAACGTAGAAGGTGTTGAAGTTACTCGTATCAACGACCTTACAGATCCAGTTATGCTTGCACACTTGTTGAAATACGACACAACTCAAGGTCGTTTCGACGGTACTGTTGAAGTTAAAGAAGGTGGATTTGAAGTTAACGGTAAATTCGTTAAAGTTTCTGCTGAACGTGATCCAGAACAAATTGACTGGGCTAACGACGGTGTAGAAATCGTTCTTGAAGCAACTGGTTTCTTTGCTACTAAAGCAGCTGCTGAAAAACACCTGCACCCAGGTGGAGCTAAGAAAGTTGTTATTACTGCTCCTGGTGGAAACGACGTTAAAACAGTTGTATTCAACACTAACCACGATGTTCTTGACGGTACTGAAACAGTTATCTCAGGTGCTTCATGTACTACAAACTGCTTGGCTCCTATGGCTAAAGCTCTTCAAGACAACTTTGGTGTTGTTGAAGGATTGATGACTACTATCCACGCTTACACTGGTGACCAAATGATCCTTGACGGACCACACCGTGGTGGTGACCTTCGCCGTGCTCGCGCTGGTGCTGCAAACATCGTTCCTAACTCA
Organism: Streptococcus mitis; assembly: GCF_003942865.1. Classification (GTDB taxonomy): domain Bacteria; phylum Bacillota; class Bacilli; order Lactobacillales; family Streptococcaceae; genus Streptococcus; species Streptococcus mitis_BI. The sequence continues at coordinate 63,859 of NZ_RJNZ01000011.1, forward strand.
ACTGGTGCTGCAAAAGCTATCGGTCTTGTAATCCCAGAATTGAACGGTAAACTTGACGGATCTGCACAACGCGTTCCAACTCCAACTGGATCAGTTACTGAATTGGTAGCAGTTCTTGAAAAGAACGTTACTGTTGATGAAGTGAACGCAGCTATGAAAGCAGCTTCAAACGAATCATACGGTTACACAGAAGATCCAATTGTATCTTCAGATATCGTAGGTATGTCTTACGGTTCATTGTTTGACGCAACTCAAACTAAAGTTCTTGACGTTGACGGTAAACAATTGGTTAAAGTTGTATCATGGTACGACAACGAAATGTCATACACTGCACAACTTGTTCGTACTCTTGAATACTTCGCAAAAATCGCTAAATAATTCTTGAGTCGATAAAAAGCAAGGCCTCTGGTCTTGCTTTTTAAATATTAAAAAATGGATGACGGAATCATCCATTCTTTTTTAATTCTCTTTCGAAAGTATCTGAAAGGGCATTGAAGCTTAATTTCTCTAATGTAAGCGGATGGGTAAAGGATAGTCGAAAGGCGTTGAGCATAAGCCGACTTGTTTTTGATTTGCTATTATAGAGAGGGTCACCTAAAATAGGGAAGTTATGATGCGAAAGGTGCACACGAATCTGATGGGTTCGCCCTGTCTTTAGTTTACAACGAACCAAGGAGGTCTTGTTTGGGAATTGCTTTAATCTGCTTACATGTGTTTCAGCATATTGTCCATTTTTTGTATCAACTATTCGCTTTCTGCGATCATGGCGATCACGTCCGATTTTGTCTTTGAAAACAAGTTCTTTGCTGCTGATATTTCCATCAACTAGTGCCCAGTATTCCCTAGAAATCTCTTTTTTCTCCAGTAAGCGATTGAGAATAGCTAGGATAAAAGGATTTTTGGCAAAGAGAACCAAGCCACTGGTTTCCATGTCCAGACGATGAACGACATAGCAGGTTTGGCCAACATAGGCACTGACATGGTTAAGAAGGGCGATTTCGTTTGGCTGATTACCATGCGTTTTCATCCCCTCTGGTTTGTTGACAATAATCAAGTGTTGATCTTGATAAACTTCCTGAACAAGCTCAGAGTTGCCCCAAGGAATTTCCTTTTTGGGATAATCTTCCTCGTCAAAAGTTAACTGGCAAACATCTCCAGGATTTACGATTTCGTTCCAGTGGACTTCTTCTTGATTTATCAAAATGTGTTTCTTGATTCTCAAAAAATGACGGATTTTTCTAGGGATGAGGAATTGTTCCTCAAGTAATTGCTTTACCGTCATTTGAGGTAGAGAGTCTGGTAATGTAAATGTGAATTGCATACAGATATTGTAACAAAAAAAGCCCTATTTGGATAGGAAATAGCTAAATTCTTGTCTTCCTATGATGAAGATGATAAAATAAACGCATGAAATTAGATAAATTATTCGAGAAATTTCTTTCTCTTTTTAAAAAAGAAACAAGTGAACTAGAGGACTCTGATTCTACTAGCTTACGTCGCTCTCGTAGTGATCGAAAAAAATTAGCCCAAGTAGGTCCAATTCGAAAATTCTGGCGTCGCTATCATCTAACAAAGATTGTCCTTATACTAGGTTTGAGTGCAAGCTTGCTAGTTGGAACCTATTTGTTTGCTGTAGCCAAGTCAACCAATGTCAATGATTTGCAAAATGCCTTGAAAACTCGAACTCTCATTTTTGACCGTGAAGAAAAGGAGGCTGGTGCCTTGTCTGGTCAAAAAGGAACTTATGTTGAATTGACTGATATCAGTAAAAATTTGCAGAATGCCGTTATTGCGACAGAAGACCGTTCTTTCTATAAAAATGACGGGATTAACTATGGTCGTTTCTTCTTGGCTATTGTCACTGCTGGTCGTTCAGGTGGTGGTTCTACTATTACCCAACAGCTGGCTAAAAATGCCTATCTGTCGCAGGATCAAACTGTTGAGAGAAAAGCAAAAGAATTTTTCCTTGCCTTAGAATTAACAAAAAAATATAGTAAGGATCAGATCTTAACCATGTACCTTAACAACGCCTATTTTGGAAATGGTGTGTGGGGTGTAGAAGATGCGAGTAAGAAATACTTTGGAGTTTCTGCGTCAGAAGTGAGTTTGGATCAAGCTGCGACTCTGGCAGGGATGCTCAAAGGACCGGAACTGTATAACCCCTTGAAATCTGTAGAAGATTCTACTAATCGTCGTGATACTGTCTTGCAAAATATGCTTGCAGCGGGTTACATTGATAAAAACCAAGAAACCGAAGCTGCAGAAGTTGATATGACTTCGCAATTGCACGATAAGTATGAAGGAAAAATCTCAGATTACCGCTATCCTTCTTACTTTGATGCGGTGGTTAACGAAGCCGTTTCCAAGTATAATCTAACAGAGGAAGAAATTGTCAATAATGGCTACCGCATTTACACGGAGCTAGACCAAAACTATCAAGCAAATATGCAGGTTGTCTATGAAAATACATCGCTATTTCCGAGGGCAGAGGATGGAACATTTGCTCAATCAGGAAGTGTAGCTCTCGAACCGAAAACAGGTGGAGTTCGTGGAGTTGTCGGTCAAGTTGATGACAATGATAAAACTGGATTCCGGAATTTCAACTATGCAACTCAATCAAAACGTAGTCCTGGTTCTACAATTAAGCCTTTAGTTGTTTATACGCCAGCAGTTGAAGCAGGCTGGGCTTTGAATAAGCAGTTGGATAACCACACCATGCAGTACGACAGCTATAAGGTTGATAACTATGCAGGGATCAAAACGAGTCGAGAAGTTCCTATGTATCAAGCCTTGGCAGAATCGCTTAATCTACCTGCTGTTGCCACTGTTAATGATTTGGGCGTCGACAAGGCTTTTGAGGCAGGCGAAAAATTCGGACTCAACATGGAAAAGGTCGACCGTGTTCTTGGTGTCGCCTTGGGAAGTGGTGTCGAAACCAATCCTCTGCAAATGGCTCAAGCATATGCTGCCTTTGCAAATGAAGGTTTAATGCCTGAAGCTCATTTTATTAGTAGAATTGAAAATGCTAGTGGACAAGTTATTGCAAGCCATAAAAATTCACAAAAACGGGTGATTGATAAGTCTGTAGCTGATAAGATGACCAGTATGATGTTGGGGACATTCACCAACGGTACCGGTATTAGTTCATCGCCTGCAGATTATGTCATGGCAGGAAAAACTGGTACAACTGAAGCGGTTTTCAATCCAGAATATACAAGTGATCAGTGGGTAATTGGTTATACACCGGATGTAGTGATTAGTCACTGGCTTGGTTTCCCGACGACTGATGAAAATCACTATCTAGCTGGCTCTACTTCAAACGGTGCAGCCCATGTCTTTAGAAACATTGCCAATACCATTTTACCTTATACGCCAGGAAGTACCTTTACGGTTGAAAATGCTTATAAGCAAAATGGAATTGCACCAGCTAACACAAAAAGACAAGTACAAAATAATGATAATAGCCAGACAGATGATAATTTGTCTGATATTCGAGGACGTGCGCAAAGTCTAGTAGATGAGGCTAGTCGGGCTATCTCGGATGCTAAGATTAAGGAAAAGGCTCAAACAATATGGGATTCGGTAGTCAATCTATTTCGCTAAGATGCTTGTCAAAGCCTAGCTTTCTTGTTATAATAGATAAGATGGAGGTGTTATGGCACTAAAAAAAGCAAGCCTAGCTTGTGCGGTTTGTGGTTCGAGAAACTATTCAATCAAGATCAGCGGAAACCCCAAGCCAACACGACTAGAAGTAAATAAATTTTGTAAACATTGTGGTAAGTACACTACACACAGAGAAACGAGATAGGAGAGAGCGATGCGTTTTATTGGAGATATTTTTAGACTTCTTAAAGACACAACATGGCCAACTCGCAAGGAAAGCTGGAGAGATTTTCGTTCTATCATGGAATACACTGCTTTCTTTGTTGTGATTATTTATATTTTTGACCAGTTGATTGTTTCAGGTTTGATTCGATTTATTAACATTTTTTAGAAGACCTGTGGAGTTATTCACGCTAGAAATCTTCTATTATGAAAGGAAGTATCATGGATAGTTTTGATAAAGGATGGTTTGTCTTACAAACCTATTCTGGTTATGAAAATAAGGTAAAAGAAAATCTATTACAACGTGCACAAACCTACAATATGTTGGATAATATTTTACGTGTTGAAATTCCAACACAAACAGTGCAAGTTGAAAAAAATGGAAAGAGAAAAGAAGTAGAAGAAAATCGCTTTCCAGGTTATGTTCTTGTGGAAATGGTGATGACAGATGAAGCTTGGTTTGTTGTTCGAAACACACCAAACGTTACAGGATTTGTCGGATCTCACGGAAATAGATCAAAACCAACTCCATTATTGGAACAAGAAATCCGTGATATCTTGATTTCTATGGGACAAACTGTACAAGAGTTTGATATTCATGTTGAAGTTGGTCAAACTGTACGTATCATTGATGGTGCTTTTGCAGACTATACTGGTAAGATTACAGAGATTGATAACAATAAAGTGAAGATGATTATCTCTATGTTTGGTAATGACACAGTTGCAGAAGTAAACCTAAACCAAATTGCAGAATTATAACCCAAAGAGAGGCATGTCCTCTCTTTTTTGTGCAGTTTAGACGGTGTAGGGAACAGAATGGGGGAAATGGGACAAAAGTGTTTCTGAATCTGTTAAACTGTATCTAGAAAGGGGAACGTTATGTTTAAAGAATTGTATAAAGAAGTCCAGGGGATTGTATATAAGTGTAGAAATGAATATCATCTTCATTTATGGGAGTTATCTGATTGGGATCAAGAGGGGATGATTTGCTTACATGAATTGATTAGTAGAGAAGAAGGAATAATAGAAGATATTCCTCGTTTAAGGAGATATTTTAAGACTAAGTTCCGGAATCGAATTCTAGACTATATCCGTAAGCAAGAAAGTCAAAAACGAAGATATGATAAAGAACCCTATGAAGAAGTAGGTG
>NZ_RJNZ01000012.1:0-63945 GCF_003942865.1 Streptococcus mitis
TGAAGCCGATGTACTTGCACTTGTTGAAGCTGACGTTCTTGCTGATGTGCTTGCGCTTGTTGAAGCCGACGTACTTGCTGACGTGCTTGCGCTCGTTGAAGCGGATGTACTTGCTGACGTGCTTGCGCTCGTTGAAGCTGATGTACTTGCTGTCGTGCTTGCTCTGGTGGCAGCTGAAGTGCTTGCTCTTGTAGAGGCTGACGTACTTGCTGATGTGCTTGCGCTCGTTGAAGCCGACGTACTTGCTGATGTGCTTGCACTTGTTGAAGCTGATGTACTTGCTGATGTACTTGCACTTGTCGAAGCGGACGTACTTGCTGATGTGCTTGCGCTCGTTGAAGCTGATGTACTTGCTGATGTACTTGCACTTGTTGAAGCCGACGTACTTGCTGACGTGCTAGCCGATGTACTTGCACTTGTCGAAGCTGACGTACTTGCACTTGTCGAAGCTGACGTACTTGCACTTGTCGAAGCCGACGTACTTGCTGATGTGCTAGCTGATGTGCTTGCACTTGTTGAAGCTGACGTGCTTGCGCTGGTTGAAGCGGACGTACTTGCTGACGTGCTTGCACTTGTTGAAGCGGACGTACTTGCTGACGTACTTGCACTTGTTGAAGCTGATGTACTTGCTGACGTGCTTGCACTTGTTGAAGCCGATGTACTTGCACTTGTCGAAGCTGACGTACTTGCTGACGTACTTGCGCTGGTTGAAGCTGACGTACTTGCTGATGTGCTAGCCGATGTACTTGCGCTGGTTGAAGCTGACGTACTTGCTGACGTACTTGCACTTGTTGAAGCTGACGTGCTTGCTGATGTGCTTGCACTTGTTGAAGCTGACGTACTTGCTGACGTGCTTGCACTTGTTGAAGCTGACGTACTTGCCGATGTGCTTGCGCTCGTTGAAGCCGACGTACTTGCCGATGTACTTGCACTTGTCGAAGCTGACGTACTTGCTGATGTGCTTGCACTTGTCGAAGCCGACGTACTTGCTGACGTGCTTGCGCTGGTTGAAGCTGAGGTGCTAGCCGATGTACTTGCGCTGGTTGAAGCCGACGTACTTGCTGATGTACTTGCGCTCGTTGAAGCCGACGTACTTGCTGACGTGCTTGCGCTCGTTGAAGCTGAGGTGCTAGCCGATGTACTTGCGCTGGTTGAAGCTGACGTACTTGCACTTGTTGAAGCCGATGTGCTTGCACTTGTTGAAGCTGATGTACTTGCTGACGTACTTGCACTTGTTGAGACCGATGTGCTTGCTGAGGTACTTGCGCTTGTTGAGGCCGACGTACTTGCGCTTATTGAAGCGGACGTACTTGCTGATGTGCTTGCCGAAGCTGACTCAGAACGATATTTCTTGTCTGAAACAGTTTCATTTTGACTATAGACCGTTGGTGCATACGGTTGACTACCCGATGTTACTTTAGCATTATCTTTATAATAAACTGTTGCAACACCATTCTCACTGACGTCAATACTAGAAATACGATCCCGACCGTTTGGAGTCACTTTATCATGAGCTTTTCTTATTTCTTCACGAACGTTTTCCTTATCAGTTTCTGTTAAGTGATTTTTATCCTTAACTTCTGTCAGATTAATAGCAGGCTTCTTAAACAAGTTTTGCAACTGATCTTGCTGAATTCGAATTTCTCCTACATCAACAGAGTTGCCACTAGGATCTGTAGCAGTGAGCCAACGTCCCCAGGTGTTCCCTGATTTCCACGCAAGATCTTTATTAGCAACCGCATTAATAGTAAATGTGGTCTGGTCATCATTGGTTAAAGTATTGATAATATTTGTGATGGGACCAGTTCCCCACTCAGGTCTGTTTTCGAAGAAATCTGTCAAATCTTTTCTATTACCAGAAACCTTCAGTGTGACTAACTTACCACTATTATCTCTACCTGTATAAGTAATCTGGATTTTATCTCCAGCATAGAACAAATAGCGACCATTGCCATCTCTCTTAGGCTCTTGACCATTTACTGTTACAGTATAAGTAATTGTTGGTTTCACACGTTCAGGAGTAATCGAACTTGTCGTTACTTCTGAATCCAGACCAGCAACTGTAGATTTAGCTGTTACATCACCTGTCGGTAGAAGACCGTTATTGCCGTCGTAAGCTTTTTTCAGATCAGTAGGTTCAAAGGTAACACTGGTTTCATTGACCTTAGCTCTCTTCTCGAACGTATGGCCTGCTAAAGTCAAGGTTACAAGAGCTCCAGGTGTTACATTCGTAACAACGATTGAACGATTTGGCAAACCACCCGTTTCATTAGTAGAATCTACTGAGATAGCTGGCGCTTGTGGATTCACTCTCACAGTAACAGGGACATTTTGTTTAACTCTAACACCCGTTGAATCTGCAGGTAACTCTACCTCCACTTGTTTGGTAAAGGTTCCAACTGTCGTAAGTGACGGAGCACCGTCTACCCACTTATAATTAGTAAGCGCTGCATTAAAATCTGGATTTCCAGAAAGATTAGTAACAACTTCCTTAGGATTTGCTACAGCTTGTTTATAACCTTGTTCATCAGTCTTATTCTGCGTAAAAGTATAAGAACGATTTGTTCCAAATTTATAGACATCATGGACAACATCAACAGTTTTACTTAGTTTAACAGTATCCCCTGCACCTGTACGACCAACAGGATAAGTAAAGGTGACTTGGTAGTTGTGTCGACCTGTTTCTGCTGTGCTAATCGGTGAATTTGCTACAGCCTGGCCATTGTTTCTCCAAGTTTTACTAACTCCATCTGGGTAGGCATCGTCTCCTTGCTTAGTCACATAATTATGCAAATCTGTTCCATTATGAGGTAGCGTCCCTTGAATATCATTCACAGGTCCTTTAGGAGCAATCGTAGCTAAAACCTTATAGTTGACCGTTACATCATCGGTTGAACCATCCGAATACGTAACACGCGCCACAGCACTCTTTGTTCCAGTAGTCGAATTGTCAATCGTATTTGTCCATTTAACCGTTGCTCCTGCAGGCAGAGACTTCCCACCTTCAAGTTGAACAAATTTATATGCCTTTCCCAAATCCTCTGCTGTTTCACCCGCATAGGTATAAATGGTGTCTACTTTAGAAACCGCATTATACTTATCCGTTTGATCCTTAACAACAAACTTGATATAACCTTCGTTATTATCAGTACTATTTGATGTATTCTGGTTATCCGTAGTTACGAGTTTACGTTCAGTAAATGCCCCTTTTTGCAAACTTTTATTTAGAGTACCTGTCAAGGTAATCGTAGCATTATCTTGGTTTGTCGTAGAAGTGATGGTATTAGAACGTGTTACCCCAGTGAAACCACCGTAATCATTAGCAGTTCCACTACCAGTTCCATCACTGGTCCCATCAGGTCTAGTAAACTTCAATGAATTGAGTTTTCCAGAGTCATCCGTCGCTTTTAGAGTAATATTGACTGGTTCATTACGATAAAGATAGATTTCTTTCGTTGCCGGATTGTCGTAAGGAATGACTAACTTAGGACGTTCGTTGACTGTTACTGACTGTGGAATGTCATCACTCTTCGTTCCGTCCTTATAGACTATTTTTGCTGTACCATTGTCTTGAACTTCAATATCCTTGATTCTGAAGGTCTCTTGATTGTTTTTAGCATAAATAGCAGCCTTAACCGCTTTCTTCTCAAGCTCCGTCAGGCTATTCTTATTTACTACAGGCGTAAACTCAGGGTTTTTAATTGTAAATTCTGGTTCATGCTTGTAACGCTCATTCAAAGGACGTTGCTTGATAAAGAAGTTCCCTGTACTGTTGTCTCCCGGAATCGTAACATTCCCTGCTTTATCTGTTGCAACTGCATTACGACGCCATTCATTTTTAGGAGCATAAGTCAAATCATCTTTCATATGCCCAGTTGCAGTTATGACTGCCGGATTAGACTCAGTCGCAACGAGATTCCCATTTGGATCTGATAGAGAAGTAGCTGTCCCAGTCCCGTAACTATTATCTCCAAAGATGTTTTGAGCCATTTCTGACGCTGGTCTATAACCATCAGCCTGTGCTACAAGTTTAAACTCCCTCAGTTTTCCCTTATTATCTACGGCTTTCATTTCAAAACCGATATCATCACCGGCATAGTAATAGTAATATTTATCTCCTGCTATACCTCCTGTTTCTGCAGCTAGAGGTTTACCATTACGGGTCGCAGTAACGGTTATTACTGGAGGTATTTTTTCCTTCTCTAAAGAAGCATTGATGACACTTGTAGAACCGTCACGATAAGTAACCGTGATGGTACCATCTGTTGCAACGTCAATTTTTGATTTAGTACCAGGGTAAGACAGCGTAAAGCTACCATCTGGATTGGTCGTTTGACTTGCTTGAGCAATATTGGGAGCAAGATCTCCATTTTTTGATAAATCAGTTAAATTCGATTGTTTTCCAACAAAATTATTATAAACTTCCTTAACTTCATCTGGTGTCAAATGGTCCAAATCAGAAACCTGAACAGTATCACCACTTTGGATATTATGACGTTCGTTGAAACCTTTGATATAGTAGCCAACGTTAGCAGAGGCTACCTCTCTATTATAGTTTTGTCCTACAAAACGATAAACATATGTTGTCCCAACTTCAGCTGAAGCATCGTTTCCACCAACCGTTCCCACCAATCGAGCAGTTACAGCTGGTCTGTTTAACTCTTCATTATTGTTAGGACCTGCATATACAACTCCAGGAATAACATTTCGATTCTCGATGTTCATATACTTAACGCGGCCTGAATTAGTATTTACTCCTTCTAAACCTACGTTATCTCCAACAACATCACCATTAAAAACTTCTTTATAGGCAGTAACATTAAAACGGAATGTTGTGTTGGTATTCGTATTGGTAGTTTGCTGTCTATAGCCAGTTGAAAAACTGATAGGTTGCACGTTAGTAAAGTTCCCTGGTGTATTTCCATATACAGGGGCAGAACTTGTTTGAACCTGAATATTAGCGGTAGCTGTTGGCACTGTTTTTTCGTATTTTACTTCAACTACAATCGTACCGTTTAGCTGACGTTCAGCACCATGGCGGTAGCTATAGACAGCTTCCGAACCATTCGAAACCGTCTTGTCCATATTGTATGTGTTGTAAGTTGCTCTTTGGACATGCCCACCCTTACCAGCTTCAACTTTAACACCGATATGAGTCAAAGGAACGCGACTATCCACCAGCATTGTATAGGTAGCAATACCTGTTTCTCTATTAAAGTCAATGTGAGGCTGACTAAGTGTGATACGTTCATCCCCTTGACTAGTTCCCCAACTTGCTCTTAGAGAAGCATCACGCAACATGGCTTTTCCATTACGAGCATCACGCGCGCCTGATTGCGCTCTCAAAACAGCATTGACAATAGAATTACGAGCCAAGGTAGCTTTTTTCACCACCTCTGTCCAGTCACTCGTTGGATCTGCCAAAGCTTTTTCAATGGCTGTCACTGCTGCATTTACCTTAGTAATTGCAGAATCAGTATTTGGTAAACCAGCAGCTTTCGCTAAGTATTCGCCCATTTCAGCTGAAAGCTTGGTTATCTTCTTACGATTTTCTTCATTTTGTTTAGCAGAAACTTCGGAAGTTGCGATGGCTCCAGCAGTAACTCCTACGATACTAGTCATGGTAGAAGTTGATTGAGCAGCACTTGCACTAACCTTCCCATCAATTTCAGTTGCCTTCAGTAGAGCAGAATCAATTTTAAGGCCAGTTGATTCTTTTGATACAGAAGCATCTCGGTCAGTTGCTGGCGCAGAAGTGCTCTGTTCACCCGATAAACTAGCCACCAACGAGAAACTACCCGGCTCACTTGTTGTTTGACTAATACTAGTAGAGCTGCTGACAGATGCACTATTCGAAGTACTTGCTGAGGCACTGGCAGAAGTACTCGTCGAAGCACTGGCTGACGAACTCTTAGATACAGATTCTGACATCGAAGTGCTTTCGCTCAAAGAAGTAGACAAGCTAGCAGAATTCTCTGAATTACTTACAGATGTCGTACCCAAAACTACTGTATCATTTGTAACCAAAAGATCTGGATTTTCCAGTGTTTTTTCCACGGCTACTGTTTCATTTGCAAACACTTTTGTTTGAGTAGCAACAGTACCACCTAAAACAGCCCCTGTGGCAGCAATCCCCTTGATAATATCCAGACCTGTAATAGAAGGATTCACTTTATCCTCTACTACTTCTGTCATGACTTGAGTCGTGTCTACACCACCGCGCAAGACCTTGAACAAACCAAAAAGAGAGGTTGAAGCTCGCAACCAATGTTTCCCTGATTTGATCAACTTATACCGCGTCACTCGGTCGGTTTCTCTATACTCACCTTTCTGACGTCTAAAAAACATGTTTCACTCCTTCGTTCTTACTTAAAAGCGGGCAATTCACCCAATTCTAATCATACTTTAACAGTATACTCTAAGCGCAAACGATAGTCAAGATATTATATTGTTTTTTTCAAAAAAAATACGAGGTTCCAAATCTATTTATATATGAAAAAGTCATCTCTATAATAGGAACCCCTCAAAAAAAAAAAAATCAAACCTATTTTAACATTCCCTTCTTTTAAATTCATACTATAAAAATAAAACTATAACAGAGACCATGACATCAACAAACTCACCTCCCTGAGCGTTCTTATATTTCATATTTTAAAAACAAAAAAGCTGTGAATCATGACATCCACAGCAGTTACAAATTTTCAAACCACTACACTGAGTTTGACAAATCGATTCTATTTGCCAAACGTAGTTAGTAAGGCAGTTAGGTCATACACTATCTAATCGTTACGACGTAAAGTTTTACGAATCGATAATATTCGTAAAACTTTACTAGTGGAGCGCCTAGCCAAGTTCCATAGAAACTTGGCGTTAGTTACTTAGATTGTTACACAATCAAGTAACTTTGGCGATCTACATTTTTTCCTCCAACTCTACATCTGGATACTTATCTGCAAACCAGCGGAGGGCAAAGTCGTTTTCAAAGAGGAAGACTGGTTGGTCAAAACGGTCTTTGGCCAAGATATTGCGACTTGATGACATCCGTTCATCCAAGTCCTCAGGTTTGATCCAACGAACGGTTTTTTTACCCATTGGACTCATAACCACTTCCGCATTGTACTCACCTTCCATACGGTGCTTAAAGACTTCAAACTGAAGTTGACCTACAGCGCCTAGCATGTACTCACCTGTTTGGTAATTCTTATAAAGCTGAACGGCTCCTTCTTGCACTAGTTGCTCAATCCCCTTGTGGAAGGATTTCTGCTTCATGACATTCTTAGCAGAAACTTTCATGAAAATCTCAGGTGTAAAGGTTGGCAGTGGTTCAAATTCAAATTTGTTTTTCCCAACTGTCAAGGTATCCCCAACTTGATAAGTACCTGTATCATAAACACCGATAATATCACCTGCCACGGCGTTGGTCACATTTTCACGACTTTCCGCCATAAACTGAGTCACATTCGAAAGTTTAGCACCCTTACCAGTACGAGGCAGATTGACACTCATGCCACGCTCAAATTCTCCTGATACGATACGGACAAAGGCAATACGGTCACGGTGACGAGGGTCCATGTTAGCTTGGATTTTAAAGACAAATCCTGAGAAATCCTTGTCATAAGGATCCACAATTTCACCATCTGTTTTTTTGTGTCCATGTGGTTCTGGAGCAAATTTGAGGAAGGTTTCAAGGAAGGTCTGCACGCCAAAGTTAGTAAGAGCTGAACCGAAGAAGACAGGTGTCAATTCTCCATCCAGAATAGCTTCCTCTGAAAACTCATTCCCAGCTTCATTTAAAAGTTCAATATCATCCTTGACTTGCTCGTAGAAAGGATTGCTACCAAAAAGCTTGTCCCCATCTTCAAGGCTAGCAAAACGCTCATCCCCTTTATAGAGCTCCAAGCGTTGGTTATAGAGGTCATACAATCCTTCGAAGGCTTTTCCCATCCCGATTGGCCAGTTCATCGGGTAGCTAGCAATACCCAAAACTTCTTCCAATTCTTGCAAGAGATCTAGTGGCTCGCGACCGTCACGGTCCAGCTTGTTCATAAAGGTAAAGACCGGAATTCCACGGTGTTTGACAACTTCAAATAATTTCTTAGTTTGGGCCTCGATACCCTTGGCAGAATCCACGACCATGACCGCAGCATCCACCGCCATCAAGGTACGATAGGTATCTTCTGAGAAGTCCTCGTGCCCTGGTGTGTCGAGGATATTCACGCGCTTACCATCGTAGTCAAACTGCATCACAGATGAAGTAACCGAAATCCCACGTTGCTTCTCGATATCCATCCAGTCAGACTTGGCAAAAGTCCCTGTTTTCTTTCCTTTTACGGTACCAGCTTCACGAATCTCGCCCCCAAAGTAGAGCAACTGCTCCGTGATGGTTGTTTTCCCTGCGTCCGGGTGGGAGATGATGGCAAAGGTACGACGTTTCTTAATTTCTTCTTGAATATTCATAAGTTCTCTTTCTTTGATTCTCTATTTTTCTTGTTTCAATAGCTAAGAATGATTTCTACATTGGATTTTACCATTCCTTTCAACACTCCATTATATCTGATTTTGAGGAGTTTTTCAATTGCTCATCCGATGAAAAAAGTAAGCTAGAGCACTGATTTCACCTGTCTTCTCTTTTTCCACCGTTTTTTGAATAAGATATCAAAAAGAACCAGAGACAGTGAAAGAATAACGGACACAAGTAGGTACTTTAGCCACAAAGGAGCATCAGGAATAAAAGGTGTCTTATTTAACAGGCCATAATTCCCACCAGTCACCTGATTAACCCCAACTAGAAAGAGATTGAGGATAAAGGTATAGGCTACAATCATATATTTCTTGAGTAGGCTCTTGTCATAGTGATTCATCAAGTAGACCAAGGAATTCACTAAAAGTGCATAGTGCCCAATCAAAAATGAAAAACTAGTGATATGGGGGAAATCATAGGGGTCAAAAACTGGGTAAACCAGTGCAAAGACCGCTCCACTTGCTCCTAAGAGGGCAAAGTACTGCTTGCTTTTCCATTTATCAGGCAAGAAAATCACCGCAAACATAGCTAAACGGCAATGATAAAATGGGAGACTATTAGAAAAGGGAATCCCAAAACCAACATACCAACTATAAAGTGCTAGCAACTGGAGGATCTGAATCCCCTTAAACAAGAGGACAAATTTTGGATTCTTGTGATAAGCAAGTGCCCCATAAATACAAAGCATTAAGACCAGCATCATAACCCCATACCAAAAAAGTGAAATGGGAGGAGGGACTGTCTGAGTTCTGGTGATAAATTGATGGAACATGTTTCTATCCTAACTCTTATTTTTTCTTTTTTCTAGTTTAACCATTATAGCGGATTAAAAACGATTTTTCAATTTCTATTTTATGTCAGACACTGCTAAAGCAGAACAATTCCCCTTGCAATTTTTAAAGTAAATGTTGCAATGAATATAGAAAAAGGTGTTGCGACAACAACACCCCACAGAGCCGTTTAAGACGGTGGCTGTAATTACATAACTAAAAAATAGCTCGTTAACTCGCCAAAGTTAGGACGGCTATTTTTTTGTCTCTTTAAAAATCTCTTTCTTGACTTGCCAGATGTCTTTTTTCAGCTTTACCTCCCTTATTTATAGGAAAATATGGTAAAATAGAACAGACTAAAAATCATCATTTCACGAAAGGATGCAAGATGAAAATTACGCAAGAAGAGGTAACACACGTTGCCAATCTTTCAAAATTAAGATTCTCTGAAGAAGAAACTGCTGCCTTTGCAACTACCTTGTCCAAGATTGTAGACATGGTTGAATTGCTGGGCGAAATCGACACTACTGGTGTTGCACCTACTACTACCATGGCTGACCGCAAGACTGTACTCCGCCCTGATGTGGCCGAAGAAGGAACAGACCGTGATCGCTTGTTTAAAAACGTACCTGAAAAAGATAACTATTATATCAAGGTACCAGCTATCCTAGACGATGGAGGATATGCCTAATGACTTTCAACAATAAAACCATTGAAGAGTTGCACAATCTCCTTGTTTCTAAGGAAATTTCAGCAACAGAATTGACACAAGCTACGCTTGAAGATATCAAGTCTCGAGAGACAGCTATCAATGCTTTCGTCACTATCGCTGAGGAGCAAGCCCTTGCTCAAGCTAAGGCTATTGATGAAGCTGGAATTGACGCTGATAATGTCCTCTCAGGAATTCCACTTGCAGTTAAGGACAATATCTCCACGGATGGTATTCTCACAACTGCTGCCTCAAAAATGCTTTACAACTATGAGCCAATCTTTGATGCGACAGCCGTTTCCAATGCAAAATCTAAAGGTATGATTGTCGTCGGAAAGACCAACATGGACGAATTTGCCATGGGTGGTTCAGGTGAGACTTCTCACTACGGAGCAACTAAAAATGCTTGGGACCACAGCAAGGTTCCTGGTGGATCATCAAGTGGTTCGGCCGCAGCTGTAGCGTCAGGACAAGTCCGCTTGTCACTTGGTTCTGATACTGGTGGTTCTATCCGCCAACCTGCTGCCTTCAACGGGATTGTTGGTCTCAAACCAACCTACGGAACAGTTTCACGTTTCGGTCTCATTGCTTTTGGTAGTTCATTAGACCAGATTGGACCTTTTGCTCCTACTGTTAAGGAAAATGCTCTCTTGCTCAACGCTATTGCCAGCGAAGACGCTAAAGACTCTACTTCTGCTCCTGTCCGCATTGCCGACTTTACTTCAAAAATCGGTCAAGACATCAAGGGCATGAAAATTGCTTTACCTAAGGAATACCTCGGTGAAGGAATTGATCCAGAGGTCAAAGAAACAATACTTAATGCCGCTAAACACTTTGAAAAACTTGGTGCCATCGTTGAAGAAGTCAGCCTTCCTCACTCAAAATACGGTGTTGCCGTTTACTACATCATCGCTTCATCTGAAGCTTCATCAAACTTGCAACGTTTTGACGGTATCCGTTATGGTTACCGCGCAGAGGATGCGACCAACCTTGATGAAATCTATATAAACAGCCGTAGCCAAGGTTTTGGTGAAGAGGTTAAACGCCGTATCATGCTAGGTACTTTCAGTCTTTCATCAGGTTACTACGATGCCTACTACAAGAAAGCTGGTCAGGTTCGTACCCTCATCATTCAAGATTTCGAAAAAGTCTTCGCGGATTACGACTTGATTTTGGGTCCAACTGCTCCAAGTGTTGCTTATTACTTGGATTCACTCAACCATGACCCAGTTGCCATGTACTTGGCTGATCTCTTAACAATCCCAGTCAACTTGGCTGGTCTTCCAGGGATTTCAATTCCTGCTGGATTCTCTCAAGGTCTACCTGTCGGACTCCAATTGATTGGTCCTAAGTACTCAGAAGAAACCATTTACCAAGCTGCTGCTGCTTTTGAAGCAACAACAGACTACCACAAACAACAACCCGTGATTTTTGGAGGTGATAACTAATGAACTTTGAAACAGTCATTGGACTTGAAGTCCACGTAGAGCTCAACACCAATTCAAAAATCTTCTCACCTACTTCTGCCCACTTCGGAAATGACCAAAACGCCAACACTAACGTGATTGACTGGTCTTTCCCAGGAGTACTTCCGGTTCTCAACAAAGGTGTTGTCGATGCCGGCATCAAGGCTGCTCTTGCCCTCAACATGGACATCCACAAAAAGATGCACTTTGACCGCAAGAACTACTTCTACCCTGATAATCCCAAAGCCTACCAAATTTCTCAGTTTGATGAGCCAATCGGTTATAATGGTTGGATTGAAGTCGAGCTAGAAGACGGTACGACTAAGAAAATCGGTATCGAACGTGCCCACCTAGAAGAAGACGCTGGTAAAAACACCCACGGTACAGATGGCTACTCTTATGTTGACCTCAACCGCCAAGGGGTGCCATTGATTGAGATTGTATCTGAAGCAGACATGCGTTCTCCTGAAGAAGCCTATGCTTACCTAACAGCCCTCAAGGAAGTTATCCAGTACGCTGGCATTTCTGACGTTAAGATGGAAGAAGGTTCTATGCGTGTGGATGCCAATATTTCTCTTCGTCCTTATGGTCAAGAAAAATTCGGTACCAAGACTGAGTTGAAGAACCTCAACTCCTTCTCAAACGTTCGCAAAGGTCTTGAATACGAGGTTCAACGTCAAGCTGAAATCCTTCGCTCAGGTGGTCAAATCCGTCAAGAAACACGCCGTTACGATGAAGCTAACAAGGCAACCATCCTCATGCGTATCAAAGAAGGTGCTGCAGACTACCGCTACTTCCCAGAACCAGACCTACCTCTCTTTGAAATTTCAGATGAGTGGATTGAGGAAATGCGTACAGAGTTGCCGGAGTTTCCAAAAGAACGCCGTGCGCGCTACGTATCTGATCTTGGCTTGTCAGACTACGATGCTAGCCAGTTGACTGCAAATAAAGTCACTTCTGACTTCTTTGAAAAAGCTGTGGCTCTCGGTGGTGATGCTAAACAAGTCTCTAACTGGCTCCAAGGCGAAGTCGCTCAGTTCTTGAACGCCGAAGGCAAGACACTTGAACAAATCGAATTGACTCCAGAAAACTTGGTTGAAATGATTGCCATCATCGAAGACGGCACTATCTCTTCTAAGATTGCCAAGAAAGTCTTTGTCCACCTAGCTAAAAATGGCGGTGGCGCGCGTGAATATGTGGAAAAAGCAGGTATGGTTCAAATCTCAGATCCTGAAATCTTGATCCCAATCATCCACCAAGTCTTTGCCGATAACGAAGCGGCTGTTGCCGACTTCAAGTCAGGTAAACGTAACGCAGATAAGGCCTTTACAGGCTTCCTTATGAAAGCAACCAAAGGCCAAGCCAACCCACAAGTTGCCCTTAAACTTCTTGCTCAAGAATTAGCGAAGTTGAAAGAAGATTAACACGTAAAAGAAACCAGCCCTGAGGTTGGTTTTTTCGCTCCTACCATCTCCCAATAACTATTTTGGCTTTATTTCCAGAAGATTTTATGGTAAAATGAAGAGTAATAATATTTATTAAAGAGGTAAAAACATGATTGAAGCAAGCAAATTGAAAGCTGGTATGACATTTGAAACTGCAGACGGAAAATTGATCCGCGTTTTGGAAGCTAGCCACCACAAACCAGGTAAAGGGAACACAATCATGCGTATGAAATTACGTGATGTCCGTACTGGTTCTACATTTGACACAAGCTACCGTCCAGAAGAAAAATTCGAACAAGCTATTATCGAAACTGTTCCAGCTCAATACTTGTACAAAATGGATGAAACTGCCTACTTCATGAACACTGAAACTTACGACCAATACGAAATCCCAGTCGTAAACGTTGAAAATGAATTGCTTTACATCCTTGAAAACTCTGATGTGAAAATCCAATTCTACGGAACTGAAGTAATCGGTGTAACTGTACCAACTACTGTTGAATTGACAGTTGCTGAAACACAACCATCTATCAAAGGTGCTACTGTTACAGGTTCTGGTAAACCAGCGACTATGGAAACTGGACTTGTTGTCAACGTTCCTGACTTCATCGAAGCTGGACAAAAATTGATCATCAACACTGCAGAAGGAACTTACGTTTCTCGTGCCTAATCTCTAGAAAGAGGTCATTCTATGGGAATTGAAGAACAATTTGGCGAAATCGTTATCGCTCCACGTGTACTTGAAAAAATCATTGCCATCGCAACTGCTAAAGTTGATGGTGTCCACTCATTTTCAAATAAATCCGTATCTGATACCCTATCAAAACTCTCTCTTGGTCGTGGCGTCTACTTAAAAGAAAGCAACGAAGAACTAACTGCTGACATCTATCTCTATCTTGAGTACGGTGTGAAGGTACCAAAAGTTGCTCTTGCTATTCAAAAAGCAGTCAAAGATGCTGTCCGTGATATGGCTGATGTGGAACTTGCTGCTGTTAACATCCATGTTGCAGGAATCGTTCCAGATAAAACACCAAAACCTGAGTTGAAAGATCTATTTAACGAGGACTTCCTCAATGACTAGTCCACTATTAGAATCTAGACGCGAACTTCGTAAATGCGCTTTTCAAGCTCTTATGAGCCTTGAATTCGGCACAGATATGGAAACAGCTTGTCACTTTGCCTACACGCATGACCGTGAAGATGCAGATGTGCAAATCCCTGCCTTTCTTCTGAACTTGGTTTCTGGCGTTCAAGCTCAAAAAGACGAGTTGGATAAACAAATCAACCAGCACCTCAAGTCAGGCTGGACAGTTGAACGCTTGACCTTGGTCGAAAAAAACTTACTACGCTTGGGTATCTTTGAAATCACATCATTTGATACACCTCAGCTGGTAGCAGTCAATGAAGCTATTGAACTTGCTAAGAATTTTTCAGATCAAAAATCAGCCCGTTTTATCAATGGACTGCTTAGTCAATTTGTAACAGAAGAAAATGAATAATCGAAAAGGTGTTTGGTCTTCCAAGCACCTTTTGACTTTCCCCTCTGCACAGAGTAATACTCAATGAAAATCAAAAAGCAAACTAGGAAGCTAGCCGCAAGCTGCTCAAAACACTGTTTTGAGGTTGTGGATAGAACTGACGAAGTCAGTAACCATATATACGGTAAGGGGACGCTGACATGGTTTGAAGAGATTTTCGAAGAGTATAAGAACCACATAAAAACTAGAACTGCCTGTCAGTTCTAGTTTTTATGTATTCTGAGGTATTAGTATTTTCTAAATCGTTGGTAACGTTCTTCCAACAACTCCTCGAACGTTTTTTGTGACAGTAAAGCTAGTTCCGTTTGGAGTTCTTTTTTGACACTCTTAATCAGTTCTTTACTAGAAAGTCCTGCTTCAGAAATCACCTTGTCCACCACGTCCATTTCTAACAGTTCATGCGAAGTGATTTTCATCAGTTCTGCCGCTTCCATGGCACGACTGCCATCTTTCCATAGAATGGAAGCAAAACCTTCTGGACTGAGAATGGCATAGATAGAATTTTCCAGCATCCAAACACGGTCTGCGACTGCTAGAGCCAGAGCTCCACCTGAACCACCTTCACCTATAATGATGGCGATAATCGGAACTTTCAGGTCACTCATTTCCATGAGATTGCGAGCAATAGCTTCTCCCTGTCCACGTTCTTCCGCTCCCACACCAGGATAGGCACCTGCAGTATTGATAAAGGTCACAACTGGACGGCCAAATTTTTCAGCTTGTTTCATCAACCGTAGGGCCTTGCGATAGCCTTCTGGATGTGGTTGTCCAAAATTCCGTTTGAGGTTGTCTTGCAAGCTCTTGCCTTTTTGGATACCAACTACTGTTACAGCTTGTTCCCCAAGCCAGCCAATACCACCAACAACTGCACCATCATCACGAAAAGAACGGTCACCGTGTAATTGGATAAATTCATCAAAAATGCCTGTCGCAAAGTCCAAGGTTGTCAAGCGACTCTGCTCACGCGCTTCTCTGACTATTTTTGCAATATTCATCTAGGACCACCTCCATGCAATCTGACTAGGCTAGCAATCGTATCTGGCAAGTCTCTTCTTTTGACAATAGCATCCACAAAGCCATGTTCCAATAGGAATTCTGCCTTTTGGAAATCCTCAGGCAAGCTTTCACGAACCGTATTTTCAATGACACGGCGCCCAGCAAAACCGACCAAACTCTGTGGTTCAGCCAGAATGATATCGCCTTCCATAGCGAAAGAAGCTGTCACACCACCTGTCGTTGGATCTGTCAAAATGGTCAGATAAAAGAGACCAGCATTTGAATGCCGTTTAACTGCTGCAGAGATCTTGGCCATCTGCATGAGACTCATGATTCCTTCCTGCATACGGGCTCCACCAGAGGCTGTGAAGAGGACAACTGGCAATTTTTCAACAGTCGCATACTCAAATAAACGAGTGATTTTTTCACCTACAACTGTACCCATAGAAGCCATGATAAAATTGGAATCCATAATCCCAAGAGCCACAGTCTGACCTTTAATAAGAGCTGTTCCTGTCACAACGGCTTCATCCAGACCTGTTTTTTCACGCATAGTTGCTAGTTTCTTTTGATAACCAGGGAAATGCAAGGGATCCTTACTTTCAATCCCCGTAAACAATTCCTTGAAGGTTCCCATATCAATCGTCAAAGCCAAGCGTTCTTGGGCAGAAATACGAAAGGTATAGCTACAATGTGGACAGATACGCTCACTTCCCAGATCCTTCTGATAAATGGTATGCTTACAGCCTGGACACTGGGAGAATAATTCATCTGGAACCTCTGGCTTAGCTTGAGGTTTTTCCCTAACCGAACGATTGGGATTGATTCGAATATACTTATCTTTTTTACTAAATAGAGCCATTGATTCCCCTTTTCGGTTTAAACTCTTGAAGTCATTTTATTCTTTTTCTTGATATTTGGGTAAGAAGGTTTCCATCAAGAAGGAAGTATCGTAATCTCCAGCAATGACATTGCGATCTGAAATGAGATCAAGCTGGAAATCTGCATTGGTCTGCACCCCTTCAATTTCTAATTCATAGAGGGCACGTTGCATTTTCATCAAGGCATCAAAACGATTTTCGCCGTGAACGATGATTTTAGCAATCATACTATCATAATAAGGCGGAATGGTATAGCCTGGATAAACTGCTGAATCCACGCGCAAGCCGACTCCTCCACTTGGGAGATAGAGATTGGTAATCTTACCTGGACTTGGAGCAAAGTTGAAGGCTGGATTTTCTGCATTGATACGACACTCGATAGCATGACCACGTAGGACAATATCTTCTTGCTTAACAGACAGAGGCTGACCTGCCGCAATGCGAATCTGTTCCTTAACGATATCCACACCTGAAACAAACTCTGTTACCGGATGTTCCACCTGAACACGAGTATTCATTTCCATGAAATAGAATTTGCCACTGGCTTCATCAAGAAGAAACTCAATGGTCCCTGCATTCTCATAGCCCACAGACTCCGCAGCTCGAACAGCAGCAGCACCAATTTCATTGCGTAGCGTTTTTCCGATTGCAATCGAAGGGCTTTCTTCTAAAACCTTTTGGTTATTCCGTTGTAGTGAACAATCCCGTTCCCCCAAGTGGATTACATTTCCGTGTTCATCTCCTAGGATTTGAACCTCGATGTGACGAGCTGGATAGATAACCCGCTCTATGTACATGGCACCATTGCCATAATTGGCCTTGGCTTCACTAGAGGCAGTTTCAAAGGCTGAAACAAGGTCTTCTGGTTTTTCAACCTTACGAATTCCTTTACCACCACCACCTGCTGAAGCCTTGAGCATCACAGGATAGCCAATTTTTTCAGCAACAATCAAGGCTTCCTCAGAGTTATGCACTTCTCCATCTGAACCTGGAATGACAGGTACACCTGCTTTGATCATCTGAGCACGCGCATTGATCTTATCCCCCATCATATCCATAACATGACCAGACGGGCCGATAAACTTAATCCCCACTTCTTCACACATAGTTGCAAATTTGGAATTTTCACTCAGAAATCCAAAACCTGGGTGAATGGCTTCTGCCTCAGTCAAGACTGCAGCTGATAAAACCGCATTAATATTGAGATAAGACTCTGTTGCCTTACCAGGACCGATACAAACCGCCTCATCTGCCAAAAGCGTATGAAGGGCTTCCTTATCGGCAGTTGAATAGACCGCTACCGTCGCAATCCCCAATTCACGTGCCGCACGGATAATGCGAACCGCAATTTCACCACGATTGGCAATTAAAATTTTTCGAAACATGGAGAACCTCCTTAGTTCCCAATTGCAAAGGTAAGAGTACCACTGGCCGCAAGCTTGCCATCCACTTCAGCCTTTGCTTCAACTACAGCAATCGTGCCACGACGTTTGACAAAAGTCGCTGTCATAACCAATTGGTCGCCTGGTACAACTTGCTTCTTGAACTTAACCTTGTCCATACCAGCGTAAAAGACTAGTTTACCTTTATTTTCAGGTTTTGATAACTCCAAGACACCAGCTGTTTGCGCCAAGGCTTCCATAATAAGAACACCTGGCATGACAGGGTATTGAGGAAAATGACCGTTGAAGAAGGGCTCATTGATGGTTACATTTTTGATGGCAACAATGGTATCCTCGCTCACTTCCAACACACGGTCTACTAGTAGCATAGGATAACGGTGGGGAAGGGCTTCTTTGATTCCTTGAATATCGATCATTTGATACGTACCAATCCTTTACCAAACTCAACCATTTCTTCATTAGAAACGAGAATTTCCGTTACCACACCATCCTTAGGTGCTGGAATTTCATTCATGACTTTCATAGCTTCGATGATCACCAATGTTTGACCTTTTTTGACACTATCACCAACTGTGACGAAGGCAGGTTTATCAGGACCAGCAGCCAAGTAAGCCACCCCAACAAGCGGGCTCTCTACAACATCTCCCTCAGCAACCACACTTGCTTCAGCTGAAGCAGGAACTTCTTCCACTACAGTTTCTACTGGAGCAGATGTAGGAGCTACTGGACTTGGTGTTGCTAGAACGGGTGCTGGAGCGACTTGAGTTGCAACTTCAGATACGAGTCTAGCTTCATTCTTGCTAAACTGTAACTCATCCGTCCCATTTTTATAAGAAAATTCTCTCAAACTTGACTGGTCAAATTGAGCCATCAAGTCTTTAATATCGTTTAAATTCATAGTTATTCATTCTCCCAACGTTTGAAAGCAAGAACTGCATTATGGCCACCAAAACCAAAGGTATTTGAAATAGCGTATGGAATTTCTTGCTCCAAGCCTTGTCCATAAACGACATTGGCTTCGATATAATCTGATACTTCACTTGTTCCAGCTGTCATTGGTACAAAGTTATGACGCATAGCCTCGATTGTTACGATAGCTTCTACTGCACCTGCAGCCCCCAGCAAATGTCCTGTGAAAGATTTGGTTGATGATACAGGTACTTCCTTACCAAGAACAGCTACGATCGCACCACTTTCTCCTTTTTCATTAGCAGGAGTTGATGTTCCGTGAGCATTGACATAGGCTACTTGTTCTGGGGAAATCTCAGCTTCTTCCAAGGCTAATTTGATGGCCTTGATAGCTCCCTGACCTTCTGGATGAGGAGAAGTCATGTGGTAGGCATCACAGGTATGTCCATAACCAACTACTTCAGCAAGGATAGTTGCCCCACGTTTTTCAGCGTGTTCAAGGCTTTCAAGAACCAACATCCCTGAACCTTCTCCCATGACAAAACCGTTACGGTCTTTATCAAATGGAATAGAAGCACGAGTTGGGTCCTCTGTAGTTGAGAGAGCAGTTAGGGCTTGGAAACCAGCAATAGCAAAAGGTGTGATAGAAGCTTCTGAACCACCTACCAACATAACATCTTGGAAACCAAATTTAATTGAGCGGAAGGCATCCCCAATCGCGTCATTTGATGAAGCGCAGGCAGTATTGATGGATTTACAAACACCGTTTGCTCCAAAACGCATAGCAACATTTCCTGAAGCCATATTTGGCAAGGCTTTTGGAAGGGTCAATGGTTTCACACGTTTTGGTCCTTTGTCATTTAGGCGAATCACTTGATCTTCAATTTCTTTGATTCCACCAATGCCAGATGCAACGATAACACCAAAACGATCTTTATCAAGAGCCTCTACATCCAAATTGGCATGATTAACAGCTTCTTGGGCTGCGTACAAGGCATACAAAGAGTAGTTATCAAAACGATTGGTATCTTTCTTTACAAAGTATTTATCAAAAGGAAAATCTTGGATTTCTGCTGCATTATGCACATCAAAGTCACTATGATCAAATTTTGTAATTTGACCAATTCCGATTTTTCCAGTTGTCAAACTATTCCAAAATTCTTCTGGTGTATTTCCGATTGGAGATGTTACTCCATAACCTGTTACTACTACGCGATTTAGTTTCATCTTTTTCACCTCTAGCTTCTGCTACATACTTAAGCCACCATCAATGGCAACCACTTGACCAGTTAGATAATCTTGACCTGCTAAAAATACTGTCAAATCTGCAACCTGCTCTGCCTGCCCAAATTCTTTCATAGGAATTTGCGCCAGCATGGCATCTTTTACCTTGTCTGATAGAACAGCTGTCATATCGGACTCAATCATTCCAGGTGCAATAGCATTAACCCTGATATTGCGATTGGCCACTTCACGCGCCACAGACTTGGTAAAACCAATCAAACCAGCCTTAGAAGCTGCATAGTTAGCTTGACCGATATTTCCCATCAAACCAACAACACTAGACATATTAATGATAGCACCTTCTCTGGCTTTCATCATCGATTTCAAGACTGATTGTGTCATGTTAAAAGCTCCAGTCAAGTTAACCTTGAGCACTTTTTCAAAATCCGCTTCTGTCATCTTGAGCATCAGGGTATCTTGGGTAATCCCTGCATTGTTGACCAAAACATCTACTGAACCCAGCTCTGCAATAGCTTGCTCAACCATACGTTTAGCGTCTGCAAAATCTGATACATCTCCTGAAATAGGGACCACCTTGACACCATAGTCTGCAAATTCAGCAAGCAAGTCCTCTGAGATTGCCCCACGACTGTTTAAGGCAATGTTGGCTCCTGCTTGAGCAAACTTATGGGCAACGGCAAGACCAATTCCACGACTCGAACCTGTAATAAAGATATTTTTATTTTTTAGTTGCATTCTTTTCTCCTGTTTCCTCTTGTATTTGTGGGAGAAGGGATTACTCGTTTTCTAGCAAGGCTTCCAAACTCGCCTGATCTTCAACATTGGCTAGTTTAGCCGTTTTATCAATTTTTTTGACAAAGCCTGACAAGACTTTCCCTGGGCCAATCTCGATAAAGTTGGTTACTCCTGCTTCTTGCATAACTGCAATACTTTCATAGAAACGAACTGGTTCCTTAACCTGACGCGTCAAGAGTTGAGCAATGTCTTCTTTTTGCATAACTGCAGCTTCTGTATTACCAACTAGGGGACAAGTAAAATCTGAAAAACTTACTTGAGCAAGAGTTTCAGCTAGTTTTTGGCTAGCAGGTTCAAGAAGAGCGGTATGAAAAGGTCCTGAAACCTTGAGAGGAATCAAGCGTTTGGCACCTGCTTCCTGCAAGAGTTCGACAGCTCGGTCAACTGCAGCCACTTCTCCACCAATAACGATTTGTGCAGGCGTGTTATAGTTGGCTGGAGTAACCACTCCAAGTTCAGAGGCTTGCTTACAAGCTTCCTCAATGACCTCTACTGGCGTATTGAGAACTGCCACCATCTTACCAGAGCCAGCAGGAGCCGCTTCTTCCATATAGGCGCCACGCTTAGCAACCAAGGCAACCGCATCTTCAAAATCCAAGGCACCGCTAGCCACCAAGGCAGAGTATTCTCCAAGGGACAAACCAGCAACCATATCAGGCTGATAGCCCTTTTCTTGCAATAAACGATAGATAGCAACTGAAGTTGCTAAAATAGCTGGTTGCGTATAGCGGGTCTGATTGAGTTTTTCTTCTTCCGTATCAATGAGATGACGCAAATCATAACCGAGTACCTGACTCGCTTGATCAATCGTTTCTTTGACAATAGGATACTGATTATAGAGATCCCGGCCCATACCTAGATACTGGGCACCTTGGCCAGCAAATAAAAAGGCTGTTTTAGTCATTTCTTACAACTCCTGCCCAACGAGAGGCTTCTTCTTGAATTTTCTTAGCTGCTCCGTAATACAAATCTTTTAGGATTTCTTCAACGGTTTCTTCTTTGGAAACAAGGCCTGCAATTTGACCTGCCATGACAGAGCCTCCATCCACATCTCCGTGGACAACCGCTTTGGCTAGAGCACCTGCTCCCATTTGTTCAAAAATTTCCAAATCTGGATTTTCTTGTTTAAAGGCATCTTTTTCAGCTTGTTCAAAATCACGAGTCAACTGATTTTTAATCGCACGAACAGCATGTCCAAAGTGTTGAGCTGAAATCGTAGTATCAATATCTCGAGCTTTTAAAATTTTCGCCTTATAATTTGGATGGGCATTAGACTCTTTTGCAACGACAAAGCGAGTTCCAACCTGAACAGCCTCTGCACCTAGCATAAAGCCAGCCGCAGCACCTTCACCATCCGCAATCCCTCCTGCAGCAATAACAGGAATAGATACAGCAGCAGCTACCTGACGCACCAAGGTCATGGTTGTTAATTTCCCAATGTGTCCCCCAGCTTCCATTCCTTCTGCAATAACGGCATCCGCACCGATTTTTTCCATGCGTTTAGCTAGGGCAACACTTGGTACAACAGGAATAACCGTAATACCAGCTTCATGGAAACGTTCCATGTATTTGCTTGGATTTCCTGCGCCTGTTGTAACTACCTTAACCCCTTCCTCGATAACGAGGTCTACAATATCTTCCACAAATGGAGACAAGAGCATGATGTTGACACCAAAGGGTTTATCAGTCAATGATTTGATTTTATCAATATTTGCCTTGACAACTTCTTTAGGGGCATTTCCCCCACCGATAATCCCTAGCCCTCCAGCCTTAGAAACAGCTCCTGCCAAATCACCATCAGCAACCCAAGCCATTCCTCCTTGAAAGATAGGATAATCAATGTTCAATAATTCTGTAATACGCGTTTTCATAGTGCCTCCATCGTTTCTTGCTTACGTAATAGTTCGATATCGTCATAATTTGAAAATCAAACTATTGCCTAAACAAGAGGGAGCGGGTTTCCCTACTCCTTCTATTTATATTCTGCTTATTTTGTTTGCTCTTCAACGTAGGCAACCAAGTCACCAACTGTTTTCAAGTCATCTTCTGCTTCGATTTGGATATCAAAAGCATCTTCAATTTCTGAGATTACTTGGAACAAGTCCAATGAATCTGCGTCCAAATCATCAAAAGTTGATTCAAGTGTTACTTCTGATGCATCTTTTCCAAGTTCTTCAACGATAATTTCTTGTACTTTTTCAAATACTGCCATGATAGGACTCCTTTAAAATAAATAGTTTTTTATAACAATGTGTTCACCACATGATTACCTAAATTGTAAGAATGAGCGTGCCCCATGTCAAACCTCCACCGAAGCCTGATAGAAGAACAGTCTGGCTACCATCTAAACGGATGAGACCTTGTTCTACACACTCTGAAAGTAAAATCGGGATACTGGCTGCACTGGTATTGCCATATTCCATCATATTGGCTGGAAGTTTATCTCGATCGACACCAATTTTTCTAGCCATTTTATCCAAAATACGGTCATTAGCCTGATGAAGTAGCAGATAATCCAAGTTTGTCGCCTCTATAGGAGATTCATCAATAGTCTGCTTGATAGACTTGGCTACGTCCCGAATAGCAAAATCAAAGACTGCACGCCCATCCATCTTCAAAAATGAATCTGCACTTTCTTGATCTGAAAACGGAGAATGCAAGCCTGAATGTCCATAAGTTAGACACTCGCTACGACTCCCATCACTATTGAGACTCTCAGCCAAAAAATGCTCTTGCTCGCTAGCTTCTAGCAAGACTCCACCAGCACCATCTCCAAACAAAACAGCTGTTGATCGGTCTGACCAATCGACTGCTTTAGAGAGGGTTTCACTACCAATCACCAAACCTTTTTGAAAGCGACCAGAAGCGATAAACTTTTCAGCAGTTGAAAGAGCAAATACAAATCCACTGCAAGCTGCTGTTAGGTCAAAAGCAAAGGCCTTATTAGCACCAATATTAGCTTGAACACGAGCAGCTGTAGAGGGCATCATCGAATCTGGAGTAATGGTAGCTAGGATAATAAAATCTAACTCCCCTCCTGTGATTTCAGCTTTTGCCATCAGTTTCTTGGCAACTTCTGTAGCCAAATCACTAGTAGATTCTGTTCTTGAAATATGCCTTTGTCGTATTCCCGTCCGACTTGAAATCCACTCATCATTGGTATCCATAATCTGAGCCAAATCATGATTTGTAACCACTTGCTCTGGCACATAATGAGCAACCTGGCTTATTTTTGCAAAAGCCATTATCTCAAATCCTCCAAAAATTGATAAAGATTGGTCAAACCTTTGCTCATAACCTCAATTTCTTGCTTACTCATACCATCAATGATTTTTTCAACCATGGCCTTGTGGAAGCGTTTATGTAGCCTATGAACCAAGCGACCTTTCTTTGTCAAATGCAGATGCACTACACGTCGATCATGTTCTGAACGAATGCGTTCAATGTAACCCTTACGTTCGAGATTATTCAAACTAGTCGTAACTGTCCCAAGAGTCACCATCAACTCTTTTGACACTTGACTTGGTGTCACATCTGGAACTTTTCCAATCACATCAATCGTATGCATTTCTTTGATGGAGATATCCTTGAAACGACTACCCCTCAAGCTAACTTCCTCAATAACGAGGACATTGTTAAATATAGACGTTAAATATTCATTAATTCGTTGGTAGTCCAATCTTTCCTTCCCTCCTTTTCAAAAAAACTTTTAGAATCAAAACATTTGACAAAAGAATTATATCAAAGTTCAAAGAATGGTGCAAGTATTTTTTTATTTTCCTTTAAATTTAGGTCTTCTTCTTTCCGAATGAGCTCGCACTCCTTCTTTGAAATCCTCTGTTTTCGCTAGTGATTCCTGTAGGTTCAGTTCTAAAGTAGCGTAATTCTGCCAGTCTTTAAATTGACTCTCCCAAACCAACTTCTTGATGGCAGCATAGGAATTAGCTGAACCTCGTCTCAATTTTTTAAGAAGCTGTTCTCTGGTTTTTTCTAACTTATCAGCTTCAGAAATACGGTAAACCACACCCCACTCTAGAGCTTTTTCTGCTGTCAAAGCCTCTCCTGTCATGGCTAGTTGAGTAGCACGCGTCACACCAATACTTCGGCTCAAGAGATGAATCCCTCCTGCATCTGGAGCCAAACCAACTCCAACAAAGGCTTGGATAAATTTAGCCTTATCGGTCGCTAAACAGAAATCTGCGGCAACAGCCATATTCGCTGCAGCACCTGCAACAGCCCCATCAACCTCCATCAAAACAGGTTTTGCAATTTGCTTGATTTTATAAGAAATAGTATTGACTAATTCTGCGATTTTCGTCAATGATGGAATATCATCCTCATCGACTGCTCGCTTCATCTCAACCAAATCTCCCCCAACTGAAAAGACTTTGCCATTCGCGTTGATTAAGACAAAATGCACAGCCGGATCCTCTTCTGCCAAAGTCAGAGCTTCTAAAATCTCCTCACACATAGGAATATGAAAACCATTCGCGACCTCAGGACGATTCAAGGTAAGGATTGCCAAGTCCTCTTCAAGCTGATAAATAATGTGTTCCATCGGGACTCCTTTTTATTTTATAAGCAGTTTAAATTATTTTATTTTCAAAGTATATCTTTTTTAGGAGTAGAAAGCAAGAAAAAATCGACTGAAAGTGTCTCAGCCGATTAGAAAAGCTCGCTTTATCCTAGAAATCATCTTATTTTCTTCATTGAAAAAAGCCTTTCTTTCTGCTATAATCGTATAAAATACTTACTTTAGGAGTTCTTATGAAAGTTGTTAAATTTGGAGGTAGCTCTCTTGCCTCTGCTAGTCAATTAGAAAAAGTTTTAAACATCGTCAAAAGCGATTCAGAGCGTCGTTTTGTAGTCGTTTCTGCCCCTGGTAAACGCAATGCTGAAGATACTAAGGTTACAGATGCCTTGATTAAATACTACCGCGATTATGTTGCTGGTAACGATATTAGCAAGAGCCAAAACTGGATTATCGACCGCTATGCTGCTATGGTTAGTGAATTGGGACTGAAACCAGCTGTTCTAGAAAAAATTTCAAAAAGTATTCGTGCCCTAGCCACTCTTCCTATCGAAGAAAATGAATTTCTCTATGATACTTTTCTAGCAGCCGGTGAAAACAACAATGCTAAATTGATTGCAGCCTACTTTAATCAAAATGGAATCGATGCACGCTATGTGCACCCTAGAGAAGCTGGTATTGTGGTCACAAGTGAGCCTGGTCACGCTCGCATCATTCCATCAAGTTATGACAAGATTGAAGAATTAACAAATGCAAATGAAGTCCTTGTCATTCCTGGTTTCTTTGGTGTTACTAAGGAAAATCAAATCTGTACCTTCTCACGTGGAGGCTCAGATATCACTGGTTCTATCATTGCTGCTGGTGTCAAAGCCGACCTCTATGAAAACTTTACGGATGTTGATGGCATCTTTGCAGCCCACCCTGGTATTATCCACCAACCACACTCAATCCCTGAGTTGACCTACCGTGAAATGCGTGAGTTGGCTTATGCAGGATTCTCAGTTCTTCATGACGAAGCTCTTCTTCCTGCCTACCGAGGAAAAATTCCTCTGGTTATCAAGAATACCAACAATCCTGACCATCCAGGTACTCGTATCGTTCTAAAACACAGTAGTGATGAATTCCCAGTTGTGGGAATTGCTGGTGACTCAGGCTTTGTCAGCATTAATATGTCGAAATACCTCATGAACCGTGAGGTTGGATTTGGTCGCAAGGTTCTGCAAATCCTTGAAGATCTTAACATCGGTTGGGAACATATGCCAACAGGCATCGACGATCTTTCAATCATCCTTCGTTCTCGTGAACTAACTCCTATCAAGGAAGAAGAAATCCTTCGTCAGTTGGTTCAAAAGGCTGAAGTAGATCATGCAGAAATCGAACACGACCTTTCAATCATTATGATTGTTGGAGAAAAGATGAAGAGTCATATCGGAGTAACTGCTACTGCAACACGCGCTCTATCTGAAAACAAGATTAATATCCAGATGATGTCTCAAGGTTCTAGTGAAGTTTCTATCATGTTTGTTGTCAATAAAGACCAAGAGAAAGCAGCTATTAAAGCCCTCTACAATGCCTTTTTCGGTGAAAGTAAGGAAGACTAACCATGGCCCAATCTCTTAACAAAACAGTGCTTCTCAATACAACAGGTACCTCCTACCTCTCTATAGCTGGGAAAGTTGGGAAATTTCTTGTCGGAGATCAGGCTCTGGAATTTTACCCAGATGTCAATGTCGAACAATTTATCCAGATTCCTTGGAGCCATATCAACCAGATTGGGGCCAATGTCACTGGGCGAAAAATCAGTCGCCACTTCGAAGTCTTTACAGACAGAGGAAAATTCCTCTTTGCTTCAAAAGACTCAGGTGCCATTCTTAAAATTGCTCGCGAAAAACTGGGCAATGACAAGGTCGTAAAACTTCCGACCCTGATTCAGACAATTAACCAAAAATTTAAAAATCTATTTGCAAAAAAGTAGAAACTTTAGTATAATCATAGCAACGGATAAGTAGGTTATCTTCTTCTTTCAGAAAGTCTGCGGGTGCTGCGAGCAGATAGGAGGGATAGGTGAAATTCTACCGTTAGTAACAATTACATACACAATCAAGTGCACACCTGTGAAGTTGGATGGAACCGTGGCCCTGCCACTCCAACGCTTTGTCAGGTGTGCTTTTTTCATAAAGGAGTTCTTATGTTAGATATCAAACGTATTCGTACAGACTTTGATTCTGTCGCAGAAAAATTGGCTACACGTGGTGTAGATGCTGCTGTCTTGAATGAAATGAAAGAAATCGATGCTAAACGTCGTGACATCTTGGTCAAGGTTGAAACTTTAAAAGCCGAACGTAACACAGTTTCTGCTGAGATTGCCCAAGCCAAACGCAACAAGGAAAATGCAGATGACAAGATTGCTGCCATGCAAAATCTATCTGCTGAAGTCAAAGCCTTGGATGCTGAATTGGCAGAAATCGATGCTAAATTGACAGAATTTACAACGACTCTTCCAAATATCCCAGCTGACAGCGTTCCTGTTGGGGCTGACGAAGAAGACAATGTGGAAGTTCGCCGTTGGGGTACTCCACGCGAGTTCGATTTTGAACCTAAAGCTCACTGGGATCTTGGTGAAGACCTTGGTATTCTTGACTGGGAACGCGGTGGTAAGGTAACAGGCGCTCGTTTCCTCTTCTATAAAGGTCTCGGTGCTCGTTTGGAACGTGCTATCTACAACTTTATGTTGGATGAACATGGAAAAGAAGGCTATACAGAAGTCATCACGCCTTACATGGTTAACCATGATTCTATGTTTGGGACTGGTCAATATCCAAAATTCAAGGAAGACACTTTTGAATTGAGCGACAGCAATTACGTCCTCATTCCTACAGCTGAGGTTCCTCTAACAAACTACTACCGTGATGAAATCCTAGACGGTAAAGACCTGCCAATCTACTTCACTGCTATGAGTCCTTCATTCCGTTCTGAGGCTGGTTCAGCTGGTCGTGATACTCGTGGCTTGATTCGTTTGCACCAATTCCACAAGGTTGAAATGGTTAAATTTGCCAAACCAGAAGAATCTTACGAAGAATTGGAAAAAATGACAGCCAACGCTGAAAATATCCTTCAAAAACTTAACCTTCCATACCGTGTCGTTGCTCTCTCTACTGGGGATATGGGCTTCTCAGCTGCTAAGACTTACGACTTGGAAGTTTGGATTCCAGCGCAAAATACTTATCGTGAAATCTCAAGTTGTTCAAATACAGAAGATTTCCAAGCCCGTCGTGCCCAAATCCGTTACCGTGATGAAGCAGATGGCAAGGTGAAACTCCTTCATACCTTGAACGGTTCTGGACTTGCAGTTGGACGTACAGTGGCTGCTATTCTTGAAAACTACCAAAATGAGGATGGTTCTGTGACCATCCCAGAAGTTCTTCGTCCATACATGGGTGGAGCTGAGGTTATCAAACCATAAAAAATGCTTCTTTGTCAACTATAGTGGGTTGAAGTCAGCTAAGATCTAGAAAGGACAAATTTCGTCCTTTCTTTTTTGATATTTAGAGCGATGAAAATCCGTTTTTTGAAGTTTTCAAAGTTCCGAAAACCAAAGGCATTGCGCTTGATAAGTTTAATGAGATTATTCGTTGCTTCCAAGTTTGCGTTGGAATAGGGTAGTTGAAGGGCGTTGACGATTTTCTCTTTGTCCTTGAGGAAAGTTTTAAAGACAGTCTGAAAAAGAGGATGAACCTGCTTTAGATTGTCCTCAATGAGTCCGATGAATTTGTCAAGTTCCTTATTCTGAAAGGGAAAAAGCAAGAGTTAATAGAGATTATAGGCACTATAATATTTGTAGTGGGTAAATCCCTTATGGATATTGTGGAGCCTTTTTCTGTCCACCTGCGTCCTCTAAAACGTAAGAATAAGAATACTTCTTTAGCTACACTTGCGCGTTTCAGCTTGCATATGAAACAATAATCTACTATATAGATTATTGAAAAGAGGAATATTATGTTTCTTGGGTATTTCTAACATTAGATGTTTCGATTCTTCCATATTCATTTCATCCATTTTATCAATAATCTAAATAGTCAGTATCTTTATTTTCTTCACACATAACTGATTTTTATTCACTATTTAAGTTTCTATTCTATCAAATAGTTTAATAATCTCAGAATTCGAAAATCCTAAGGCATATAGTTTTTCAAACAATATTTTTATAAGCCTGTTCAAATGCTGATTTCTTAACTCAATTATTTTCTTCTCACTTTCAGTAACAAAATATCCTTTACTTCCACGACTGACAATCAACCCCTGTTTTTCAAGAACTTTTAATGCTTTTTGGACGGTTGCAGGATTACATTCTTCCCTCTCTGCTAAAGTCCTTATGGGAGGTAGCTGTTGCCCCGGTACATACTTACCTCTTAAAATAGTTGCTCTTATCACAGATGCTATTTGTAAATATGGATACATATTCACTTAACCTTTTTATTTTTCCTTCCTCGTATAAATTTCCAATAAGCAGAATACGGAATAACTGTAGCAAACAGAAGATAATATTTATTAGCAAACATATCTGCTTCTCCTTTTGCATTGAAATGAATCGGAACTTTTTCTGGGAGAAATCTACAAATAACAACTATTATAGCTAGCATTACTAATAACACCAAAATATCTTTTATCAGTCTGTTTTTCATCTTATTTTTCTCCTTTAACTAGATAAAATTTGACTTGCTTATTGTTAAATAAACACCCATTGTAATAATCAATAAAACTACTGATACTACCTGTAAAACAAATATAATCGGAAGATTAAACAGCCAATTAAGCAAAAGTGGCGTAATAAGCGCAATCATACCAATAATTCCAGTTACAATAACAGGAAGACTTTGTTTGACAACTATCATCTCACTGTCCCAATCATAGTTAGGATATTTTTTATTTAATGCAATTCCGATTACAGTTATAAAAAAGGAGTAACATATAGGAACAATAATTAGGTTCGTGACTTGAATGAGATTCATATCTAGTTTCAGCATAAATACAGATACAGAAATCATATATCCAATCAAATGAAGTGTAAGATTAACAGCTATCTTAGCATTTAAAATCATTCTTACCTCAACCGGAGAACTTTTCAAAATCCAAATATTTTTACCCTCTAAAGACATAGATGAAGCTGCTGGACAACTGAGTGAAAGCATAGATGAAATAAAGACGGGAGCTAAGTTTGAAAGATACTCATTTATATTTTCAATTCCTGCAGAATTTCCTATTTGCTCTACAGAATTAAACAGGAAAGATATACTAAAGACACATAAAAGAATCACTCCAAGCCCAGCATTCAAGACTGCCATATAAGAACTTAAAAATCGTCCAAGCTCTTTTTGATACAAGGCAAAAAATACCGATTTTCTTTCATAAGATACTTTGTCATTAGCATATCTTGATTTTGTATTGGCAAGTGTATTAAGTAGTCCATACTTCAACGAAGCAATTTTGACAAATAGATAAAAGACGACTATTGAAAGAACTATATAAAATCCCATCCCATAGTACATTGGAAAATTGTAGTATGACATAAATAGTCTAGAAATTGGATACAGTCCAGTAATTTGCTTAGCCAGAGTAACCCCAATACTACTTTCATTACCTGATTGCAAAGCTGATAATGCAAAATATCCAATTATACCTAACATCGCAAATGAAAAAATAAGAGAGATAACATTTTTCCTTTTAAAAAAAGATGAAGCGACAACAATAACGATTCCCATGCATGTCGCTATACACATGGGGATCAAAGGGGCAAAAATTATAGAAGTAAAATACAATATAATCTGTAGGAGGTTTAAACTTCCGTTTAAGCCCCATACAATTCCACCTGGAAGCATAAACATCAAGCCTATTAAAAAATTCAATAAGTACATAAACATGAACTTGCTGGTGATAATATACGAACTTTTAACAGGTAAGGATAGGAGAATTTCCATATCTCGACTGCCAAATAAAATGCCATTCGAATAAAAGACAGTCAAAAATAATATTGAAAAACTTGATACAGAGACCATATATGCCGGTATCAAGTCCTGCTGTCCGACGTGTACCAATGTTTTCGCTGTTAGTATATTATAAACAAAGCAAAATAAGGAAAGAGTTATTATGCCAAAACTCGCAATAGCCATTGAACTTTGTTTTTTATTTCCTGAATCTCTAATCTCGTTAATAGGAAAGAAATTAATCAATTGCGCCTTAAGCAGTATCCAAATGTTACTCATTGTCCTGCACCTCCATGAAAAATGCCTCCAATGATTCATCACCTTTGACGTCTCCTGTATTGCCACTTGCAATTAACTTTCCATTTTTGATAATGGCAATCTTATTACATAATTTTTCCGCAACATCCAATACATGGGTTGAAAAGAAAATAGCACCTCCATCTGAAACACACTCATGCATAATTTTCTTTAGTAGGAAAGTTGCTTTGGGATCTAGCCCAACAAAAGGTTCATCTAAAATCAACAGTTTGGGAGAATGTACAAGTGCAGAAATAATGGCTGTTCGTTGCTTCATACCATGTGAATATGAAGAAATAATCCCCGAAAGATGCTCAGTCATATCAAATAAATCACCGTATTTTTGGATTCTCTCCCTGCGTATTTTTGTAGGAATTTCAAACAAGTCAGCAATAAAATTAATATATTGAAGTCCTGTCATATGTTCATACAAATCTGGATTATCTGGGATATACGCCATCATTTTTTTACAAATAACAGGTTCTTCTTTAATAGAATGACCGTTGATAATTATACTTCCGTCTTCAAAATCATGGATACCGACAACTGCCTTTATCGTTGACGTTTTTCCCGCACCATTTGCTCCAATAAAACCATAAATATCTCCAGGCTGTACTGAAATAGATAGGTTGTCCACAACCTTCTTATCCCCATAACTTTTACTAAAATTCTTTATCTCTAACATATTTTCGCCTCCATTGACAATTTGTCAGTTATATTTTGAAATAATACCGATAACTTGTTTTGATTTAGCTATCGGTACATAGTTCTCTTTACAAACATTCTATCTTTTTTAATTGCTAAAGAGTTCTTTTGTATTTAGATTTTGTTCCAGCATTATTTTAAATGCATTCAAGTAATCTTTAACAGGTTCTTTCTTTGAAGTTATTATACCTATGTTATTTGAAACAAAAACATAGGCTGTCATCAGAAATTCTGCTGTTTCTGATGGATATTTTACAGAAAATACTTTTTCTGAGATGCCTTGTTTTATTATCCTCTCAAAATATATAGTCAGTTTTTCAATGAGCTTATGAGATAACTTATCTAACATATAACGATTTTCTTCAAGATCAACCGTCTTTTGTAACTCAGTTCCTTCCGCTGAAACGTTATCTGTAGAGATTATTGTGACATCAATAAAGGCTCTTATTTTTTCAATAGCAGTTTTGTCGTCATCATTGACAATCACATGAATATCTCTCAATAATTTCTCTGAATAACGTTCCACAAGACAATACAGAATATCTTCTTTGTTCTTAAAGTGATAGTATAACAAACCTCGTGATATATTTACCTTATCGACTATATCCTGAGTTGTTGTGTTCGCATATCCTTTCTCCATAAAGAGGAGCATAGCAGCATCCATAATCTCAGCACGTCGAATTTCCGGATCTTTTACATCTCGCATTTTATTCCTCCTGATTATAAATTATACTACTTTACTGACAGTTTGTCAATCGCGTTTTCTCATTTCTCTTGAATTTTATGGTATAATATATTTGCAATTTTAGAAAAATGCTTAATGCTTACTTGACTTTTGTAGTAAGCACAGTAAGTGTACGGACACTTACAAAAAAAGGTTTAGCTATTTCTAGCTAGACCTTATTTCGTAACCAAATCAGATAAGCACCCAAGACAAAGAATAAAATAGTGAGGCATATAACAGTTTCAGCCAATACCAGATAATCCAGGAATGGAAGTTTCAAGATTCCCTGAGCCATCTTGAGCGAGGTAGCCGTGATGATTGTTGGGAAGGTGAGGGCTGAAAAAGCTGGTTGAAAGCCTTGTTTTAAAATATTGGGCAGACGAGTTAAAACAAAGAAAAAGAAGGATTGAGAAGCCAAAATCATGGCAATCAGGAGCCAAGTCGGTAGGCTGGCTTCTCCAACTCGAACCAGGGAAGCCAAGAGTAGAGAGAAAGGAGCACAATAGATCCCTTCTTGTCCAAGCAAGGCTAGTGGGAGTGGATGTTTCTTTAAATCGCTATAAATAAGCGGGTAGAGATAGGAGGTTAGGAGAAACCCAAAACTCAAGGTCGCATAGGCAATTTCGATAATGCCTACCAGAGGATAAGTCAAGGCTGCCACTGCTATTCCCACATAGAGAACCGTCCAGCTAGGAGTGGAATGAACCCTCCGACCAGGACAGGCAAATTTGATGGTGAATCCAGCAATCAGGGCCAAATCCAAGAGAAATGAAAACCACCAGAGCCCTTGCGCTACTATAGGAAGATGAGGGAACACACGAAAGACATAGGTCGATAAAATCATCCCAGCCATGGGAAAGGTTGCCATTCCTGACAAAAGAGGGGGCTTGGCCAATTCTTGCTTGGTTTCTTTCCAATTGAGCAAATGAAGAGTCAGAAAGAATATCCACAAAATCAAACCTGACATACTCAGTAGATGTGACAGAACTGGCAACGTATCTAAAACGAGATTTCCAGCTCCTGCCAAACCTAGCAAACAACCTGAAAATACTAAGGGGAGTTTTTTCATCCTAACCTCCAATAATCATGTTAGTTTCAGTATAGCATAAAAGCGCTTAAATGAGGACTTAAAAAACGAAGTCCGTTGATTTCAGACTTCATTTTTTACTCAGATAAGGATTAAGCATAAGGTTGCAATTCTGGGTTAATTGGTGTATTGGCTAGATTGTTGGCATAGTTACAAAGACTTGCTAGGCTGACACCAAGAACCACATCCAAGGCATTTTGTTGCGTGTAGCCAGCTTCTAGAAACTCAGCCAAGGCTTCATCTCCTACACGACCCTTGGTATTGATAACCGCTAAGGTAAACTTAGCTAGGGTGTCCAATTTGGGATCTGTTTCAATCGGAGTGCGATTACGAAGGGCTTGAAGAAGGTCATCATTCATCTGGATTTGTTTGATTGAAAAGGCTGTGTGACCTGCGACGCAGAAGGCACAACCATTTGTCACAGCTGCCGTGATTTGCACTACTTCGCGCTCAACAGGTGTCAGGCTGTTGCGACGGTTGATAGCTCCAACAGTACGGTAAGCCTCTAAAGCAGTCGGTGCATTAGCCAAGAGACCGATTAGGTTAGGAATATAGCCATTGTTATCTTTTTCTACTGTTTCAAGAACTTCTTTCACTTCTGCTGGTGCTGATTCTACTGTATGGATTGTAAATGTTGTCATTATAAAACCTCTTTTCATTTTGTTGAAACCTAGTCTATCACAGATTCTATACCTTGCATAATATATATTTTAAATTGCACCGATAGAAATTTTTTATGAAAGCAAAAAAATCACACGAGCTGTGTGATTCCATTATTTATCAAAATACTTTTTAGTCTCGGCAATAACGACTGGTGACAAGACCAAGAGGGCAATCAAGTTTGGCAGAGCCATCAAGGCGTTGACGATATCTGCAATAATCCAGACCATATCCAACTCTATAAATCCTCCCAGCAAGACCATGAGCACAAAGACCACACGGTAAAGCCAGATAAAACGAACCCCAAAGAGGAACTCGAAACAGCGCTCTCCATAGTAGTTCCAACCTAAAATCGTCGTAAAGGCAAAGAGCACAAGGAAGATGGTCAAGAGGGCAGGCCCAAAGTGTGAAAAGACTGTTGAGAAGGCTGACTGAGTCAAGGCAACCCCATTCAAATCACCACTCCAAACACCAGTTACCAAGATGGTCAAACCAGTCAACGTACAGATAATGAGGGTGTCAATAAAGGTTCCTGTCATAGAAATCAAGCCTTGCTCTACCGGTTCATTTGTCTTAGCCGCAGCAGCTGCAATGGGAGCAGAACCCAGACCAGATTCGTTTGAGAACACACCACGCGCCACACCATTTTGAATAGCCATTCGAATGCTAGCACCGGCAAAGCCACCTATCGCAGCAACAGGACTAAAGGCTGATGTCAAAATTAAAGCGACTGTAGCTGGGAGTTTCTCGATATTAAAGAAAATAACTGTAAGAGTTCCCAAAATATAAATAATAGCCATAAAAGGAACAACAGTAGTTGAAACCTTTGAAATGGACTTGAGCCCACCAAAGACTGCAATCTCTACAAAGACAGACAACACGAGAGCAGTGATGGCTGGCGAAATAGTCGTCGTATTTTGGATAGATTCAGTAATTGAGTTGACTTGAGTGAAGGTCCCGATTCCCAACAAAGCTACTAGAACACCTGCCAGTGCAAAGAAGATGGCAAGGGGACGCCACTTTTCTCCCATCCCTAGAAGGATATAGTGCATGGGACCTCCCGCTACTGCACCATGATCGTCCTTGGTGCGGTATTTGATAGCTAGTAGTCCCTCCGCATACTTAGTAGCCATTCCAAAGAAAGCAGCCATCCACATCCAAAAGAGAGCTCCTGGGCCACCGACCTTGATAGCTGTAGCTACACCGATAATATTTCCCGTACCAACTGTCGCTGCGAGGGCTGTACACAAGGCCGCAAAACTGGATACATCGCCATGTCCCTTATCCTTGGTAAAAATAAGTTGAAAGGCCTTAGGCAAACGCAAAACCTGCAAGAGTCCTAGACGAGCAGTGAGATAAATCCCTGTTCCGACCAAGAGAATCAAGAGGGGTGGGCCCCAAGCAAAAGCATCAATTGATTTAAGCAATTCTAACATTTCCTTCTCCTATCTTTTCAACCCCAAAAGAAAGAGCACATGCAAGATACATGTACTCTGGAATGCTTAGATAAATGCTAAAAAGCGGTCTATCCTAGCTCTGTCCTTTTACCTGAGAGTTTGAGCAGTTGCCTGCCTTGCCCCTTCGGTGCCTTTACGGTCTCTCCAGAGTTCCGTCCATTTACAGTCATGGAAAATCAAACGATTCCCCACTTCTATTAAACTTCATTCGGTGTTGGTATTTAATTGATTCTTATTTTACAAAAAATGTTGGCTTTTGTCAATGTGTTTATTAGTAAAACTTAATTCAACAGTTTTTACTGTATAAAGCTCGGAATACTTCTATCCTTTAAAAGTCACAATAGTCGCACCACTGCCTCCAGCATTTTGTGGGGCATAGCCGAAACTCTTGACATGTTTGTTTCTTTGTAGGTATTTGGTGACTCCTTCACGGATGACACCTGTTCCGATACCATGGATGATATCAACTTGAGCCATATTGTTAAGCAGGGCTTGGTCGATAAAGGCATCTAGCTCATTCATGGCTTCTTCATAACGTTTGCCTCGAAGATCCAGTCTAGCTTGAGGTCCTCGGCCAGAAGTTCGTTTCACGACATTGACTTGTTTCTTCTTAACTTGCTTTTCTTGCTGGGCTTGAACAAGGTCAAATTCTTTCTCTTCCAAGGTCATCTTGATTAAACCGACTTGGGCTTCCCAGCGGCCGTCCTTGAGTTGACTGGTCAAGGTACCACGCTGTCCATAACTGAGAACTACGATATCATCTCCCACCTTTGGAGCTCGTTTTTTCTTGGCTTTTTGAAGAACCTTATTTTTTGACAAATCTACTTTTTCAGGAGCCAATTTTTTCAATTTGGCCTTGGCTTCAATGATTTCGTGGGGTTTAAGTTGAGATTTGCTGTGGAGATTTTTGAGAATCTGGTCACTCTCACTTAGAGCCATGTCCACAATCTCAGCAGCTTGTTCACGCGCTTTGTTAAGCTCAGTTTCCTTTTCACGATTGAGCTCATTGTAGAGCTTTTTGAGAGCACGGTTCATCTTGAGATTTTCTTGCTCCACCTCACGGATATTGTCCAAGCGTTTGCGACTTTCTAGCGTCTGCTCTTCCAGTTGTTCAATGATTCGGTTGACATCATTGTCCTGATCGACCTGCTGACTGGCATCTCCTACGATAACTTCAGATAGACCTAAACGTTTAGCAATTTCAAAAGCATTGCTTCGACCAGGAACACCCTGCATAAAGCGATAGGTCGGGCGTAGCGTCACAGTATCAAACTCCATGCTGGCATTTTGCACAAAGGCTGTCTCAATACCGTAAGCCTTGAGTTCCGGATAGTGAGTTGTAGCCATAGTCTTGACTTGACGTAGGCGAAGGTCCTCTAGAATAGCCATGGCAAGGGCGGCTCCCTCTTGGGGATCTGTACCAGCCCCCAACTCATCCAAAAGTAAGAGTGAATCTTGGTTGACCTTGCTAAGAATATCCACAATATTAGTCATGTGGCTAGAGAAGGTAGACAAGCTCTGCTCAATAGACTGCTCATCGCCAATATCAGCAAAGATTTCTTCAAAAATACCAACACGACTTCCCTTGTCTGCCAAAATCGGCAAACCGGACTGAGCCATAACCTGCGTCAATCCCAGAGTTTTAAGCATGATGGTCTTCCCGCCCGTATTGGGACCTGTGATGACAATGGCTGTTAAATCTTGACCAAAATGGACATCATTTGCGACCGCATTTTTGACCAAAGGATGGCAAACATGGAGCAGTTGAATCTCCTGATTTTCTGACAGCTGAGGAACGACTGCTTGCCTTTCTTGGATAAAGCGTACCTTGGCACGAATCAAGTCCAGATGACCGATAATCCAAGCATCATTGGCAATCTCAGCAGCATGAGGGCGGACACGTTCAGAAATTTCTTGGAGAATGCGAAGCATTTCATAGCGCTCATCTGCTCGTAAACTGGCAATTTCTTCGCTCAGTTTGACCACCTCACGGGGTTCGATATAGACGGTATTTCCACTAGCAGAAATATCATGAACGACACCTGCAATCTTGTTGCGGTAGGTGTTTTTGACTGGTAAAACTTGACGGCCATTTCTGCTAGCAACAATCCCTTCCGTCAACATCTGTGCTTTCTGCTTGAGCAAGTCTTGTAAAACATCGCGTACCTGACTCTCGCTATCATGGATTTTTCTGCGGATTCGTGCCAATTCTTCACTGGCAAAATTTTCAATGAAACCTGCATCATTAAAGGCTTGGAGATTTCCTTGTAATTGCGGAAAATCATGTAATTTTTCAAACCAAAGGGCTAATTCTTCCAAGCTGACATTTTCCAGATTGGCATAAAAACTTTGCAGTTCTCGGCTGGCAAGAAGCACGCGCTTCAAGAGTAGGAACTCCTCGATATTGAGGTCCGCTCCCATCTCCAAGCGCTTGCAGACTCCTGCAATTTCCTTAGTTGCGAGAATGGTAAAATGCGGTTGCTCAACAAAGAGAGCCTGCATTTCCTTCATCTCAGCAAAAGCCTGTTTGATTTTATCCGCTTTAGCAGTCGGAGCCAGCTGTCTCAATTGTTCCAAGCCCTGCTCGGTCAACAAATGAGGTTCAAACAAGGCCTTGACCTTATTGAACTCTAATGTTTCTAATATTTTCTTATTCATTGTTATTTCCTTGTCTTTGAGGTAGCTTTTTACATTCTGATAGATTCTAGTCAAATCTGTAAACAAAGGGCTAGGAAAAATCCTGCCCTTTTTATCCGATTAAATTTGTCA
Organism: Streptococcus mitis; assembly: GCF_003942865.1. Classification (GTDB taxonomy): domain Bacteria; phylum Bacillota; class Bacilli; order Lactobacillales; family Streptococcaceae; genus Streptococcus; species Streptococcus mitis_BI. The sequence continues at coordinate 38,890 of NZ_RJNZ01000012.1, forward strand.
CCCAGATTTGTTTGAGCCAACTAGTCGTTACTGGTATGCTCTGGATGATGTGTTTTGCAACGATGCTCTTTTCAAGAGGATTTTGTATAGCTGCCATGGGAATGGTCGCCAAGATGGTCAAGGCCATTTGCAAGACAAATAAGGTCACCAACATGGACAAGATACCTGCTGAAACTTGGAACAACTTGCCACCCAGTTTTTTACTAGGTAGTAAGTGTAACAGGAGACCAAGCAAACGACCGATGCTATAGACAACCCCAAATACAAGCAAGTAGCCGATACCTGCGTAAAAGACCTTATCCAACTGAAAGAGTTGATCTGATGGGAAGAAGAAAGTTCCCTGACCTTCCTGCGGATTTGCATAAGGAAGCAATAAATGGAATTGTTCTCCAAGTCCCTTATAAAACTGGCCAGCCATAAAAGCCGATGCCATGGCTGAAATCAGGTAATAAACTTGTAAGAGCAGGCCTCTCCGATAGCCGATATAAAATCCCCAAGCCAAGACCAAAAGAAGAAGGAGTGAAATCATAAGGAATCCTCAATCTTGCTCTGCTCTTGCTTGCAAGTCACAAGCTTGTGACGGAGTTCTTCTAATTCTTGCTCCTTATCGTCAAATTCAATCTCACGGCTGAGTTGAGTTGACAAACAGTTGACTGCCAACAAAAGGGCGATTGTTTCATCATCTGCACTAGGCATTTGTTCTTTAATTGCTTGGTATTTTTCTGTCGCAACCTTAGCGATTTCCTCCATAAAGAGATTATCATGTTCGCTTGTCAAGGTTAATGATTTTTTCCCGAATGTAAATTTGAATCGATTTAGATTTGCCATAAAATTCACCTCACGATATTATACCAAAATTCGCTAACTTTGTCAGTTTTTACAAATTCTCCTGCTTTTGTGGTACAATAGAAACTATGGCAAGTATAACACTCAAACCAAGCGAAAAGGAGATCCAGGCTTTCCTTGAACACTATCAAAGCAGTCTGGCTCCCAGTAAGAACCCCTATATCCGCTACTTTTTGAGATTGCCTCAGGCAACGGCTTCTATCTATACTTCTGGAAAAGTCTTGCTTCAGGGTGAAGGGGCTGAGAAATACGCTCGTTTCTTTGGCTATCAAGTTCTAGAGCAAAACAGCGGACAAAATTTCCCTTTAATTGGGACAGATGAGGTGGGAAATGGTTCCTACTTTGGTGGACTTGCAGTTGTGGCTTCCTTTGTCACACCTGACCAGCATGACTTCTTGCGAAAACTCGGTGTGGGGGATTCCAAGACTCTGACCGACCAAAAGATTCGTCAGATTGCCCCTATCCTCAAGGAAAAAATCCAGCACCAGGCACTACTTCTCTCACCAAGCAAGTACAACGAGGTCATCGGAGACCGCTACAATGCTGTTTCTGTTAAGGTGGCTCTCCATAATCAGGCTATCTATCTCCTCCTTCAAAAAGGTGTTCAGCCTGAGAAAATTGTAATTGATGCCTTTACCAGTGCTAAAAATTATGACAAATACTTGGCACAAGAGGCCAATCGTTTCAGCAATCCTATCAGCTTAGAAGAAAAGGCTGAGGGCAAATACTTGGCTGTCGCAGTTTCTTCTATCATTGCGCGTGATCTCTTTCTGGAAAATCTTGAAAATCTGGGACGAGAACTGGGCTATCAACTTCCAAGTGGAGCTGTAACGGCTTCTGATAAGGTGGCTAGCCAAATTTTGCAAGCCTATGGTATGCAGGGACTCAACTTCTGCGCCAAACTGCACTTTAAAAATACTGAAAAAGCGAAAAAACGCTTAGAAAGGTAAATTATGAATTCATTTAAAAATTTCTTAAAAGAGTGGGGATTGTTCCTCCTAATTCTGTCATTACTAGCTTTAAGTCGTATCTTTTTTTGGAGTAACGTCCGCGTAGAAGGACATTCCATGGATCCTACCCTAGCGGATGGCGAAATCCTCTTTGTTGTCAAACACCTCCCTATTGACCGATTTGATATCGTTGTGGCTCATGAGGAAGACGGTAATAAGGACATTGTCAAACGTGTCATCGGAATGCCTGGCGACACCATCCGTTACGAAAACGATAAACTTTACATCAATGATAAAGAGACAGACGAACCTTACCTAGCTGATTACATCAAACGCTTTAAGGACGACAAACTCCAAAGCACCTACTCAGGCAAGGGATTTGAAGGAAATAAAGGAACTTTCTTTAGAAGTATCGCTCAAAAAGCTCAAGCCTTCACAGTTGATGTCAACTACAACACCAACTTTAGCTTTACTGTTCCAGAAGGAGAATACCTTCTCCTCGGAGATGACCGTTTGGTTTCGAGCGACAGCCGCCATGTAGGTACTTTTAAAGCAAAAGATATCACAGGGGAAGCTAAATTCCGCTTCTGGCCAATCACCCGTATCGGAACATTTTAAGAAATCGAAGAGGCCGAGAATCAACAATCTCAGCCTCTTCTTCTATCGTGAGAAGTGATCGTTTATTGACTATAGTAAAAACAACCCCAACTCTCACCTATTCATGCAAAGGAATTTTATGGAAGTTTATTTTTCAGGAACCATTGAACGGATTATTTTTGAAAATCCCAGCAATTTTTATCGCATCCTCCTCCTAGAAATCGAAGATACGGACGCAGAGGATTTTGATGATTTTGAAATCATTGTCACAGGAACCATGGCTGATGTAATTGAGGGAGAAGACTATACATTTTGGGGACAAATTGTCCAGCACTCCAAGTATGGGGAGCAACTGCAAATCAGTCGGTATGAACGCGCAAAACCAACTAGCAAGGGGCTGGTTAAGTACTTCTCCAGTAGCCATTTCAAGGGAATTGGTCTCAAGACAGCTCAGAAAATCGTGGACACCTATGGCGACAATACCATTGACGAAATTTTGCAACACCCAGAAAAGCTAGAAGGCATCTCAGGTCTCTCTGCCAAAAATCGCGAGGCTTTCGTCTCCACCCTCCGTCTCAACTACGGAACAGAGATGATCTTAGCCAAACTAGCCAACTATGGCATTCCCAATAAACTAGCCTTTCAGATTCAAGACTTTTACAAGGAAGAAACCCTTGATGTGGTTGAAAATTATCCCTACCAACTGGTTGAGGATATCAAGGGCTTGGGCTTTACTATTGCTGACCAACTAGCGGAGGAACTAGGCATCGAAAGTCAGGCTCCTGAACGCTTCCGCGCCGGTCTAGTTCACAGTCTTTTTCAGGCCTGTATGGAAACAGGGGATACCTATGTTGAAGCACGGGATTTGCTAGAACAAACCCTTACTCTCCTTGAATCTTCCCGTCCCGTGGAACTGGATCCCAGTCAAGTGGCTCAAGAACTCTCCTACCTGATCGAAGAAGACAAGGTTCAGCAGATTGATACCAAAATATTTGATAATAGTCTCTTTTTCGCTGAGGAAGGCATCCGCAGTCACTTGGTTCGTATCCTTGAAAAAGGAAAACAGAAGAGCCAAGATTTAGAAACTATTCAAAAACATATCACTACTGTCGAAGAAGATCTGGAGATTGAGTATGATAACATTCAAAAACAGGCTATCTATGATGCTATCCAGAACAAGGTCTTTATCCTGACAGGTGGACCTGGTACTGGTAAGACGACTGTTATCAATGGGATTATCGCTGTTTATGCCCTCTTAGAAGGACTTGACCTCAAGAAAAAAAGCAACTTGCCAATTCTTCTGGCTGCTCCAACTGGTCGAGCAGCTCGGCGCATGAACGAATTGACAGGCTTGCCTAGCGCGACCATACACCGACATTTAGGAATGACAGGCGACGATGATACCAGTCATCTGGAAGATTATCTGGATGCTGACTTTATCATCGTGGATGAATTTTCTATGGTGGATACTTGGCTGGCCAATCAACTCTTCTCCAACATCTCTTCTAACAGTAAAATTCTCATCGTGGGAGATAGCGATCAGCTACCGTCTGTCAGCCCTGGACAGGTTCTAGCGGATCTGCTTCATATTCCCCTGATTCCTCAGACTCGCTTGGAAAAAATTTACCGGCAAAGCGAAGAATCAACCATCGTTACCCTAGCTAGTCAAATTCGACAGGGCATCTTGCCAGCTGATTTCACCCAGAAAAAAGCTGACCGTTCCTACTTTGAAATTGCTAGCGGCCATATTCCAGCTACGATTGAAAAGATCTTAGGCGCTGCCCTCAGAAGTGGTATCCCTGCCCGTGATATCCAAGTTCTGGCTCCCATGTACCGAGGGACGGCAGGGATTGATGCTATCAACCAGCTCATGCAAGACCTGCTCAATCCAACACAAAAAGATCAACTCAGTTTTGAAGCTCCCCAGTGCCACTATCGAAAGGGAGACAAAGTCATTCATTTGGTCAACGATGCTGAAATCAATGTCTTTAATGGGGATTTAGGAGCCATCACAGACCTGATTCCTGGTAAATATACTGAATCGAAGCAAGACGAGATTGTCATTGATTTTGACGGTAACGAAGTCTCTTACCCACGTAACGAATGGTACAAGATTCGTTTGGCCTATGCCATGAGTATCCATAAGTCTCAGGGAAGTGAGTTCCCTGTTGTAATCCTACCGATTACTAGTGCTAGTAGGCGTATGCTGGAGCGCAATCTCATCTATACAGCCATTACACGCGCCAAAAGCAAGCTTATCTTACTAGGTGAATTACAGGCCTTCAATTATGCCACCCAACACATCGGAACTGCCCGAAAAACCTATCTAATTGAACGCTTCAGTGATTTATTGGAGAATGTTGAAGAAAAGCAACAAACTGTCTCAGAAACTGCCACATCAAGTGCATCTGAACAATTCTACATCCTGACCGAAGAAAACTGGGACAACATCCCCGCCATGATTGGGATTACAGACGCAGACCTCAAAGAGATTTTTGGAAAATAGTGCATAAGAAATCCCACCTAATCAGGTGGGATTTTTGTTTATTAAGATTATTTAACTGTTGCTGTGCTTGTAATCAATTCAACAGCTTTTTTGATTGTGATATCGTGTTTCAACATATCAGCTGAAAGCAAGCTTTGTACTTGAGCAACTTCCATGTTGTAGTCTGCTGCCAATTGCTCAACTTCTTTTTGGATTTCTTCTTCTGAAGCATCAAATCCTTCAGCTTTCGCAACTGCTTCGATAACAAGGTTAGTCTTAGTACGTGACTCAGCTTCTGCTTGGTATTGATTATGAAGGTCTTCTTGAGTAGTTCCAGTGATTTGGAAGTACATGTCAGGGTTGATACCTTGACGTTGCAAGTTTCCAAGGAATTCGTTTACTGAACGATGAACTTCTTCATGAATCATTTCTTCTGGAAGCTCTACGATTTCAGCGTTTTCTACAGCTTTATCAATTGCTGCACCTTCTACTGCATCTTTGTAAGCTTCTTCTTTAGCTACAGCCAATTCCTTGCGGTATTTTTCTTTCAATTCAGCAAGTGTTTCAACTTCTTCATCGATGTCTTTTGCAAGCTCATCGTCAAGAGCTGGAACTTCTTTAGCTTTTACTTCGTGGATAGTTGTCACGAATTTAGCTTCTTTACCTGCAAGGTCTTCTGCTTGGTAGTCTTCTGGGAATGTTACGATAACATCAACAGTTTCACCAGCTGAGTGACCTACCAATTGGTCTTCGAAACCTGGGATGAATTGACCTGAACCAAGTCCAAGTGAGAAGTTTTCACCTTTTCCGCCGTCAAATTCAACACCATCGATAGAACCAACAAAGTCGATGACAACAGTATCGCCGTTTTCAGCAGCAGCTTCTTTGATAACCAATTCAGCCAAGTTGTTGCGTTCGCGTTCGATACGCTCTTCAACGTCAGCGTCAGTTACTTCTTTTTCTACATCAACTGATACTTCAAGGTTTTTGTAGTCACCCAATTTTACTTCAGGTTTTGTAACAACTTCAGCAGTAATAACCCAGTCTTGACCTTTTTCCATTGAAGTCACGTCAATTTTTGGTTGTGCAACTACTTCAAGACCAGCTTCTTTTACAGCTGCTTCATAAGCATTTGGTAAAAGAGCGTTCATAACGTCTTGGTAAAGTGACTCTTCACCAAATTTTTTGTCGAAGATAGGGCGTGGAAGGTGACCTTTACGGAAACCTGGAACATTAAGAGATTTCTTCACTGAGTTGAAGACACGGTCCAATTCTGGTTTGATTTGGTCTTGAGAGATAGTGAAAGTCAAGACACCACGGTTTGTTTCTTTGTTTTCAAATGATACAGACATTCTGTCATTTCTCCTTAAAATTTTTTAAATACAGTCTATTATAACATAAATGGGTGACTTTTTTCAAGTAATGAATGCGCTTTTCAATCAACGCTAGAGGTACTTGCTTGCTTCTTTGATACTAAGGTCAGCCATTCTTTCCTTGTTTTTCTCAATGAAGCCTGCTACCCAAGTTGGATTGGTTTTGGAGTAGTCTCTTAGAGCCCAGCCAATGGCTTTATTGATAAAGAATTCTGTTTGGTTCAAATTATGAAGCAGAATCTTTTCCATTAATTGAACATTGGTCTTCTCTTTTCTTAACAACTGGTGATCAATAGCGACACGTCTCAGCTAGATATTATCTGATAGGCTCCATTTTAAGATTATTTCTTCTAGTTCAGGGTGGTCATACACCAAACTCCCTACTACTCGATCTAGGATATCTACGGTATCCCACCAGGATTTTGTGACGACTAGCCACTCAAGCTTAGGTAAATCGTTCTCCGTTAGATAAGACTGCATTGCTTTCAAATAATTAGCAGCCGCATACAGGTATTCTCTAGACTCTTTTTCCCAGCAAGTATCTACAAAATCCCAATCGATAATCTTTGTTTTTTTCGCTTCTGGAAAGTATTTTTTATAGAGTTTATTTCTTTCTGGCGCCGCAACACCTAGAAAGGAAAATTGATGGCGCATATAGGCCTCCATAGGCCCTGCTTTTTTAGGATCTTTTGCTGCTTCTAGTTCCTTAAGTAAATCTGTTAGACTCATCTAGAACTCCTCGTGTCCCACCAAATGATGCTGAAAGGCATAGACTGCAGCCTGGGTACGATCGCTGACTTCAAGTTTGGCAAGAATGTTAGACACGTGCGTCTTTACCGTCTTGAGAGAGATAAAAAGTTCGTCTGCGATACGCTGATTTTCGTAGCCCTTGGCGATGAGTTGGAGAACATCTCGCTCACGCGCAGTCAGATCCTCATGTAGTTCTATGTGATTCCGGTGGTATTCGACTTTTTTGCTGACCTCTTGCTCAATGGCCAACTCACCAGCAGCCACCTTACGGACAGCATGGAGTAGTTCGTCTGCACTAGAAGTCTTGAGCATATAGCCCTTAGCACCAGCATTTAAGACAGGCATGATTTTTTCATTGTCCAAATAAGAGCTCACAATCAAAATCTTGGCTTCAGGCCATTCTTTGAGGATGGCCAAGGTCGCATCAATTCCATTCACCTCAGGCATGACAATATCCATGACAATGACATCCGGACGCAATTCCAATGCCAAGTCAATACCTTGAGACCCGTTGGTAGCCTCACCCACAACTTCTACATCATCTTGGAGGTCAAAGTAGCTTTTCAAGCCCAAGCGGACCATTTCATGGTCATCTACTAATAAAATTTTCATCTTTACTCCTTTATCATTCCTTATCGAGCAGGGGAATACGGATATCAACTGCCAGCCCTTGCTTGGGAGCTGTCAATAACTGAACCGTCCCTGCCATGTCTTCAACCCGCTCCTTGATATTTCGCAGTCCATAACTCAGGTCATCTAAACTCCCCAACTGGAAACCAATCCCATTGTCCACCACCTTCAGCTGCAATTCAAAATCTGTCTGATAGAGATAGACATCTAAACAAGAGGCCTGGGCATGGCGGAGGGTATTGCTGATCAACTCTTGCAGGATACGGAAGATATGCTCCTCGATTTTCTTAGGCAATTTCGTCACATTTTGCTTGAAAGCAACCTTGAGATCACTCTTGTCCTCAAGCTCTTTTAAGAGGATTTGGATTCCCTCAACCAGACTCTTCTGCTCCAGTTCAACTGGTCGCAGATGCAAGAGCAAGACCCGCAAATCCTTCTGGGCTGTTTCTAAAATAGCTGTGACACTCTGCAACTGGGTCTGCATCTTTTCTCTATCCAATTTCAAAGCCTGCTGGCTGACACCTGACAAAATCATGTGAGCCGCAAACAACTCCTGACTGACTGTATCATGCAAATCCCGAGCAATCCGCTTCCGTTCTTTCTCGATGATTTCCTCTTCCTGAGCAAGACTCTGATTTTCTGCTTTTTGAAGAGCTTCTGTCAAAAGGTTAAGTTTACCTGACAAGGACTTGAAACTGGCATCCAAATCTGGATCTGCAATCTGAACCACTTCTTGTCCTGCTAATAAACGCTTAAGATTAGTCTGCATTTTTCTTAGAGAAAGCTCTTCAACACCTCGCCAAAACAGGACTAAGAGAAAGGTCATGGACATGCTGAATACCAACAACAAAAAGACAAATTTTTCTGTTTTTTCGACATCATGCAGGAGAATAGACCAGTCAAAGTCAAGTATTTCCAGCAAGCTGTGGGAGAAAAATAAGACAAACAAAATGGAGGTGAGAGCAATCATTACATAGGCTTGTTTTTTCATCCTCTAACCACCTCAACATCGCCAATCATAGTGGTCAAGAAAATCTTGACACTCTTGTTACTCTTAAGATAGTCTCTTGTTTCTTGATGATAGTGTTCATTACGAAGGGTTCGCTTGGGCTGGTTGAAAAAAGTCAAATCACCATAGAGACAGTTAACGCTGAGACTGACTTCCACATCTACAGGTACAATGATTTTGGTCGTTCCTACCATCTTTCTGAGGATAATGACATTGTCATGATTGGTTAGAATGACCCTCTCTAGATGAATGGTATCCTTGCCCATGAGGCGAAAGAGATTGATATCATCAAACTGGCAAGTCTGGTAACTTGAAAAATGATGAAGATTCCCAAACCAACGATTTTTCTCCTTCTTAACCGTCACCACCTCTTCAAAAACCAAATTTGTCTGCTCTTTTTCCTGGTTCATCATCGGATAAAGAAGAAAGAGGCTATAGATAACCGCAACAAAAATAGCTAGAATCACAAAAGGATTGAGCATAACGATGAAAAAGAAGAGAATGGTCGCCACTACTAAAAGAAGATTATTGCTCTCTTTACCAGTGTAATAGCGAATCAAAAGCAAAAAGAGGAATAGAATCAGCAGAAAACGCGAAAAATGCTCTGATACCATCAAAATCAGAGCTCCTGTCAGAAGACAGGATTCGATAAATAAAAAGATTTTAAATTTTCTCATAGGTTCATCCTCTCCCTTCTATTTTATCACAATTCAAAAAAGTCACCTCAGTCTGAGGATGGAAAAAAAGGCGGTGGTTACGCCTTTTTCATCTGATCATTTGATTCTTTTAGTTTGCCGTAAAGAATATAGTCTACGTTTTGCAGTTCTGCTATAGTGGCACAATTAAGGGCACACATAATCAAACGCAGATCGTCTTTCCAGCCTTGGACAATACCAATCACTTCTTCGACTGTGTAGTTTTCAATCAATTCCAGAACTGTTCGAGACAGTCCTACAGCCTTAGCACCAAAGACCAAACACTTAATCATATCCAGCGGATTCCGAACGCCACCACTGACCAAGAGTCCAACCTTGTCTTTCCAGTCTTGGGCATTGAGAAGGGCCTGCATGGTGGACTGACCCCATTGATTGAGATAATCACGTTGACCACTGCGACGGTTTTCGATATAGGCAAAGCTGGTGCCACCACGACCTGACAGGTCAAAGGTTCGAACGCCCAATTCATAGGCTCTCTCGATGGTCTTCACATCCATTCCAAAGCCAACTTCCTTTAGGACAATAGGAACAGGAATTTGCTTGCTATAATCCGCCAGATGCGATTGCCAGCTTCTAAACTTCCTTTCTCCCTCGGGCATGAGCAATTCCTGCATGACATTGACATGCACTTGTAGGAGAAGAGGATTCATTTCTTCTACAGTCTGAAGACCGAACTCAACAGGCTTATCCAATCCAATATTGGTTCCAAGGAGGAGATTGGGATGACTATACTTAACAGAAAAAGAGTCATCCGTTGGATTTTTGAGGGCCGCGCTATAAGAACCCGTTACAAATAAAATACCACAGGCTTCTGCCACCTGAGCTAGTTTTTGATTGATTTCTTTACCTTTTTCACTCCCACCCGTCATGGCATTGATATAAAAAGGAAAGTCCCACTTACGTCCTGCAAATTCTGTAGACAAATCAATCTCATCCAAGTCGTAAAGGGGCAGGGAAGAATGAATCAACTCCACCTCATCAAAGCTATTATAAGAACTTTTCTGCTCAAGGGCATAGCGGATGTGCTCGTCCTTACGATTTGTCGTCATGTCCTATCCTTTCTTGGTATAAGAGTTCAATCCCCAGATCGGCCCAACAGTTTTTTAGGGTTTCAGTTGATTGCTCATCAAAACTCAAGGCAATACCACAATCACCACCACCAGCGCCGCTACTCTTGGCAACAGCTTGCAAATCTTGACTAACTTCTTTCAACTGTCTAAGCGAAGGTGTGTAAATATCTGCGCTCAAGCCTTCTAAGAGCTTGCTGGCCACTTCTACTTGCTCGATAATTTTTTCTGATTTCCCCTGCTCCAAGGCCTCTACCAAAGAAACCACCGTTTCTTTTGAGGAACTTAAAAAATTCTGATTGATATTTTGCTTGATTTGCTGGACCATGTGACTCGATACAGCCACTTCCTTGGTCCATCCCACTAAGAAATCACATTCTAAAGTTGGTTTCACTTGTGAAATTGAAAAGCCCCAATCACGCTCCAGAACAGTCGCCAAATTTTCTTCTTCCAACCAAGCAGCCACCTGCTGGCGATCAAATGACTGGTAGAGAACCAAATCCTCTGCCACAATACAAGCAATATCCCCCATAGAACCATTGTCTCCTCGCTTGAGCAAGACAGCACTGGCTAGCTTGAACAAGAGCTCCCGATCAACCGAAATATCATATAAAGCCAGTAAGGTCTTGATGACCAAAACAACGACGCTACCGCTAGAACCTAGACCAAACTTTTTCCCTTCCCGTTCCATTTTTCCTCGGATTTCCAAAGAAAAAGGTCGCAAGGTCTGCCCACGATAAACGAGGAAATTTTCCACTAAAGCAATCGTTTCTTGAATCAAACTGTAGTCAGGATTTGGTGTCAAATCCACTGCGAAATCAAACATATCTGAGTAGATACGGTAACTATCAGAAAAAGCAATCTCCCCCTTCATATAGATGGGGATGGCCTTTATCAAGGCCAACTGCCCTGGCTCTAAAATAGCATATTCGCCTGCCCAATAGAGCTTTCCGCAAGTTTTAACAGCAATCATCTTGGCTCAAATCCTTTGTTTTTGACACAATCAAGCGGTAACGCTGACTGAAGATTTCAGATAAATGCTCCAAGTCTTTCTCCTGACAAAGAACTTTGACATTGGGACCAGCATCCATAGTAAAGTAGCAGGCTTCTCCTTGCTCACGTATCTGGTGAACAAAGTCCATGGCTTCATAAGAGGCATCCGTCAGATAAGAAAAGGCTGGTGACGCAGTTTTGGTCGTAGCGTGCATAGCAAGGGCATTTTTCTCTGTTAATTCCCCAACCTTAGCAAAGTCATTTTCCTTGAGATAAACCAGCATATCCTGATAATCCTTCTCAGACTGACGGACCCAGTCATCAAAGGTCGTCGAGGTTTCCACACAAAGTTTCATCCCGTCACGGCTAGAGATTGGTTTTTTCTTATCCTCTAGCACCAACATAATCATAGCTAGTTTCAGGTCTGTCTCTACCGGGTAAATCTCTCCGCTATCCTTGTCCCAGGCACCTAATGGTCCATAAAAACTCCGAGAAGAAGAGCCTGAGGCAAACTTAGCCTCCTGTGCCAACTGGCTCCGAGTCAATCCCAGCTTGAAATAAGCATTACAAGCCTTGACCAGGGCGGACAAACCACTAGAACTTGAGGACAAACCCGCTGCGGTAGGCATATTGTTCTGAGTATCAATACGGACAAAGCCCCCACCTTCTGGACGGTAACGGTCAATAATCTTACTCATCTTAGCATGCTCTGCCTCATTTTGTAGCTGACCATTAATATAAAAGGCATCAGCTGTTGCATCCGTCGGTAGAGATGACAAAGTCGTCTCCGTGTACATATTTTCCAAAGTTAGAGAAATACTGCTCGTAGCAGGCACCATCTCTTTTTCTTTTTTCTTTCCCCAATATTTGATAATAGCAATATTTGCGTAGGAACGTACTGTTACAGGCTCTCTATCCATGTCTGAACAGCTCCTTTCTCTTCTAATCTTTCTGCTAGTTCTTGTGCGTGTGTCAAATTGTCTGCCAAGGCTATGATACAGCCTCCAAGCCCACCACCACTCATCTTGGCACCCAGAGCACCATGGTTAAGAGCCGTTTCAACCAAAGAGTCTGCCTCAGGGCTACTGACACCAATTTCTTTTAGATGTAAATGCGCTTGACTAAGGATTTGTCCCAGCCCTTCAGCATCTTTTTGTGAAATCGCATCTTCTGACTGCTGGGTCAATTCTCCCAAGGCATGCAAAAACGGTAGGGCATCCTTGCCCTTATTTTGAACCACTTGGATAGCTTCACGAGTATGGCCATAAACGCCCGTATCAGCAATCACCAAATAGGCGGATAAGTTCATCTCAAGCTCTGTAAATCCAACGTTTTTAATAAAGCGAATAGGCTTGTCACTGAGACAGGTCTTGGCATCCAAACCACTAGGATTCATGTGAGCAATCATCTCAGCCCGATTGACCAAGATTTCTAGTACATCATGAGGTAGTTCTGCCTGATAGTAGTCAAAAACCGCACGAATGGCCGCTATGCTGATAGCCGCTGACGAACCCATTCCCCGCTTCTCAGGGATAGCCGAGTCAATCTCACAGCGAATGCAGGCTTCTTTGATATTCAAATACTCCAGAGAAGCATAAACTGCCATGGACAAGGTATCCTCCTCATAGAGGCGCCAAGGACTCTCTGCAGGAACTACTTTACAAGTCACCTCCACCTCCAAAAGAGGCAGGGAAATGGCAGGATAGCCGTAAACGACCGCATGCTCCCCTATTAAAATAATCTTACTATGTGCCTGACCGACACCAATTTTTTTTGTCATTTTTTCCTTTTACTAGACGAAAAACCGTCTCTTTTTTCACACAAGTATTGATTCTCTCCTATCTATTTTATTATATTTTCACAAAAAAAGCGATTGTTTCCTTCACAATCGCCTCTTTCATTATTGAACCCATTCGCCATTATAGTTGACGTAGTAGCCATCTACGGTCGTATTCACTGCCAAAGCACCTGAGCTGTAAGCATAGTACCATTTGCCATTGACCTGGAACCAGCCTGTCTTCATATCGCCATTACCTGCATTTAGGTAGTACCAAGTTGAACCATCTTGATACCAACCAGTTGCCATAGCTCCTGATGAACGGAGATAGTACCATTTATTACCAAGGTATTGCCAACCTGTTTTCATATCGCCATTTGGCTCATCTAAATAATACCAAGTGGTACCTTCCTGATACCAACCAGTCGCCATAGCTCCTGATGAACGGAGGTAGTACCACTTATTGCCAAATTGTTTCCAACCAGTTTGCATAATGCCAGTTTCTGGGTCTAGGTAATACCACGGAGCAGGTTTGCTTCTATCAATGCCAAAAGTAACATGGAAATCTTGAGTCCAACCCTTAGCAACTTCACCAATTGGTAGTGGATTGTAAGAATCATCGCCAGAAATTCCTAGCTTATTTAAATAATACCAATTGCCGTCTTCATAAGTCCAGCCTGTCTTTACAGCATAATTATTATCAAAATAATAAGTTCTCTTTTCAGCAGATGGAGTATATTGTTCACCGTATACTTTTCCTGTATTTTCAGACGTTTTTGCCTCTAGTACTAGTTTATCTGTTTGTTCTAGCAAAGCACCATCTTGTCCAAAATAGTACCACTTCTGTTGAAGGCCAATTTCTAAGACTGGACGATTATTAAATAAATTATCACGATAACCTGTTCCATGAATTTCTACGTATTGCCAACCGACAACCATCTCTCCTCTATCACCAAAATAGTAAGTTTTACCGTCTATTTTATGCCAATAGATTGCTTTATGATCATCTTTTACATAATATTTTCTATTATCCTTATCAACAAATTGGCCACCTGTGGTATCCGCAAATACAGTATTTGTAGCTAGCAAACCAAAGAAAAATGTTGCTAGTGCGACTTGCATCATTTTTTTCAAAAGTTTCATTTGTATCTCCTCCAAGATTAAATCCACTCACCAGATGAAGCAAAGTTATAAACTTTACCATCGATAGTTTGGCTACCTGTAACCATTGCTCCAGAGGAATTGAGATAATACCAGTTTCCTCCTACTTTTGTCCAACCTGTCTTCATATCTCCATTACTTGCATTTAGGTAGTACCAAGTTGAACCATCTTTCACCCAACCAGTTGCCATAGCTCCTGATGAACGGAGATAGTACCACTTGTTACCAAGGTATTGCCATCCCGTTTTCATATCACCATTTTCAGCATCTAAATAGTACCAAGTTGAGCCTTCTTGATACCAGCCAGTCGCCATAGCTCCTGATGAACGGAGGTAGTACCACTTATTGCCAATTTGCTTCCAACCAGTTTGCATGATACCAGTTTCTGGGTCTAGGTAATACCACGGAGCCGCTTTAAGCTTCTCTTCATCATAGGTTAGAGGATAATCCTTGATCCAACCACGTGCTAGCTCCCCAACCGTTAAACTGTCGATACCAGCATCGAAGCCACCATCCTTCAGTAAATAATACCAGTGCCCCTCATCATAAACCCAACCAGTTTTTAAGGTGTGATAACTACGTTGATCTTCAAAATAATAGACTCTTTTCTCTGCTGGACTATCATATTGTTCCCCACGATGTTTGTTGGTATTTGTAGCAGTTTTTGCTTCTAAAACTTGCTTACCAACAAAATCTTGTAGTACCCCATCTTGACCAAAGTAAAACCAATCTGGTCTAAAAGCAATATCTTGCCTTAGAGAAGAACCAATCGTAACCCCTTCGTGTGGAGCAGGTATATATTGCCAGCCGACCACCATCTCTCCAGATAAAGGATCAAAATAATAGTACTTCCCATCAATCACTCGCCAGTAGGTTTCTTTTAGGTCCCCCTTCTTGTAGTAGGTTCTACCATTTTCTTGGACAAATTGCCAGCCTTCTGAATCAGCATCATCCGCCAATACTGCACTTGTTGCTAGCAAACCAAAGAAAAAGACTGCTAATGCAATTTGCATCAATTTTTTTATTATTTTCATTAGACATATCCTCCATAACTGATTATAGCAAAGAGCAAACTGCATGTCAATATATAGAAACCCCCTCAAAAAAAGCAGTTACAAAACTGCAACTGCTTTTCTATTCTTGCATGGTGTAACCAACACCACGAACTGTTTTAATGTAGCTTTTTTGACCTTTTACATCAAGCTTGCTACGTAGATAACGGATATAGACATCCACGATATTTGTTTCGGTCGCACTTTCATACTTCCAGACACTTTCCAACAACTGCTCACGAGTCAGAACTTTCTTGCTTCCCATAAGAGTAGCCAAGAGGTCATACTCACGACGAGTCAAAGCAATCATCTCCTCGCCACGATAAACGGTATGATGTTCTACATCCATACGCAGATTGCGGTAAGACGTTGGAACCTTCATCTGACTACAGTGTTGGTCGATAAAGTCCCGACCTCGGAAAATCGCTGAAATACGAGCCACCAAATTATCAATAATAACTGGCTTATAGATGTAAGAAACGGCAAAGCGTTGGATTGTCTCAATCTGATCTTGCAATTCTTCACGATGGTCCAAGACCATGATAACTGAAGCTGGCTTAGTCCGACTCAGCTTGTCTGCAAAATCCTGGGCTGTCATATCCCCCAGATGAGCATTCAATAAAATCAAGTCATAGTCTGTCTGAAGAGCCATGGAGAGGGCTTTTTGCCCCTCCTCAACCTGATCAACTCGGTATTGCTCTTTTTGGAGTTCCAAACTTAAAAAATGAGCTAGATTTCGTTCTTTCTCAAGTAATAAAATCCGTTTCCCCATGGCAGACCTACTTATTTTTCGTCATACCAAGAGTAGTGGAATGTTCCTTCTTTGTCTTTACGTTGGTAAGTGTGGGCACCAAAGTAGTCACGTTGCGCTTGGATCAAGTTAGCTGGAAGGTCAGCTGAACGGTAGCTATCAAAGTAAGTAATAGCTGCTGAGAAAGTTGGCACTGGCACACCAGCTTGAACAGCAAGAGCTACGATGTCACGCACTGCTTGTTGATACTTAGCAGTAACATCCAAGAAGTACTCATCCAAAAGAAGGTTAGCAAGGTCTGCATCACGGTTGTAAGCATCTGTAATCTTTTGCAAGAAACGAGAACGGATGATACAGCCATCACGCCAGATAGATGCGATGTCTGCGAATGGCAAGTTCCAGTTGTTTTCTTTAGAAGCTACACGCAATTGAGCAAAACCTTGTGCGTATGAAATGATTTTTGAGAAGTAAAGAGCTTGACGGATTTTTTCAATCAACTCAGCCTTGTCTCCTTCAAATTGGAAGGCAGCTGGTTTTGGAAGAACCTTGCTAGCATGTACACGTTCTTCTTTGTAAGTTGAAATGTAACGTGCAAATACTGACTCAGTGATGAGTGACAATGGCACACCAAGGTCAAGTGATGATTGGCTAGTCCATTTACCAGTTCCCTTGTTACCTGCGGCATCAAGAATGTAGTCTACGATTGGTCCATCTTGACCTTCATCGTCTTTACGGCTCAAGATATCAGCTGTGATTTCGATCAAGTAGCTGTCCAATTCACCCTTGTTCCACTCAGTAAAGATTTCAGCCATATCTTCTGCAGAAAGGCCTAGCAAGTGTTGCATCAAGTCATAGCTTTCTGCGATCAATTGCATATCACCATACTCGATACCGTTGTGAACCATTTTCACATAGTGACCAGCTCCATCAGGACCGATGTAAGTCACACATGGTTTACCATCTTCTGGTGCTTTAGCTGAGATTTCTTCAAGAACATCCGCAACCAATTCGTAGGCTTCTTTTTGTCCACCAGGCATGATAGAAGGACCTTCAAGGGCACCTTTTTCACCACCAGAGACCCCAGTACCAATAAAGTTGATACCTGAGTTTGCCAATTCTTCATTACGACGGATTGTATCTTTGTAGAAAGTGTTTCCGCCGTCAATCAAGATATCACCCTTGTCAAGATGTGGAAGAAGGGCTTGGATAGTAGCATCTGTACCAGGTCCAGCTTGAACCATGAGCATGATACGACGAGGTTTTTCGATTGAGTTTACAAAACTTTCCACGTCATAGCTTGGTACAAAGTTCTTTTCAGGATGGCAAGCAATTACATCTTCCGTTTTTTCTTTACTACGGTTGTAGATAGCAACTGTGTAACCACGAGATTCAATATTAAGGGCAAGGTTACGACCCATTACGGCCATACCTACGACACCAAAGTTAGCTTTTGTCATTTGACACTCCTCTTATTTGATTTGTTTTATTTTATCATTTTTACTTTTGAAAAGAAAGAATTTTGTAACGACTGCTTAGTAGTCCAAAGCATCCGCATGTCCAGAACCATTTCCAACAAAGTATCCTGTCTTACAGTTAAGGGTAAAGAGATAGGTTCCATCTGGCTTGTAGAGGTTGTAATAACCATTGCCATTAACGATATTGACACGTTCAAGGATGTATTGGTTACCAGTAATATAACCACGTGAGCGTGAAGTCGCTAAAATTTGTTCCAAAACACCATCCGCGAAATCCCAAGCAGAGTTATTGCTATCATCAACAGCCGATTGATTGAACGGCACACGACTTGAAGCTCTCTGGAGGTCAACTCCAGAACTTGATAAACCGCCATGGCTATCATCACGTGCAGAAACTGAATTGTTTGATGAGGCGCTTGAAGATGGACCTGTGTTGCCTGTAGCGCTCTCTGTTGATGAACTTGAACTTTCTTGACTTGAGCTTGAACTTGAAGGAGCTGTTTGTTGACTCTTACCTAGACTAATAGCCTTATCTAGTAATTTATCAAGCTCCGTATTTCCAGTTTTAATATCTTTAAATTTAGCATCCGATTTAGCTTTAGCGTTAGTGTCCAAAACACCATCAACAATAGCTGGCTTCTCAAATTGAGCATTTACATTTTGAATAGCCTTAATTTGCGTTTCAAGGCTGTCATACTTAGATTTTGCAAGCGTATATTCACGACTACCTTCCAGCTTATCAAGCAAGGTTTTAAGTTGCGTCAATTTATCAAACTGGCTATTTTTTAAAGCCGTTTTGTTGCTATCTGTATAGAAGGCATCATAGAAAGTATTAAACTCTTGTAACGCTGTTTGCGTAGCTTGGTCGGTTGAAGCTGATTGTGAAGATTGTATCTCTTGGTTTGAGCGTGAGATTTGACGGTAGACAAAATAGCTCCCCAGCAGGATAACAATTACAATCAGTACTGAAGCGATGATCATCACTCGTTTCTTTATAGAATCTGCTTCTGTTTCTGTCTCTATGGCAGTAGCTCTCGACAGTAAAACTGTTTCATCTTCTTGGACCTCGTCATCTTCATCAACACCTTCCTTAGTTACAACTAGAGGTTCTATCTTTTGACTTTTTTCCTCTAGAGGAGGCAAAACAAAGTTTGAACTATTTGTGTCTGTAGCATCTGTAGAGGCTTTTTCTCCTACTTCTTCATCTGCAGTAGTATCACTCGTTTCTCGAACTGCTTGAATCAATTCCTCTAAACTTTGAGTGGCTGCTAGCTCTTCTTTTTTGAACTGTCGTGTTTCAAACTTATCTGCTTCAATCTCTTCACGATGTTGCTTTATATATTTATCTAGAATACTATCTTCGGGAAGCACCCCAGCTTCAACTTCCTCATTCTTACGAATAACTTGACCTACTGTCAAATCTTTAGCTTCATCAAAATCAAATTGTGGCTCTTGATCATGTTTCTCATGCCGGTCACGTCTCTTCTGATCCATATCTTATCCTTTCTACTTCACTTCTTGGCGCTTAACACGCTGACCAAAATATTGATATAAATCAACTTTTAAGGTTCCATTGTACAACTTACGCTTCTTATCCGCTTGACTACCGTACTTGGTCTCAAAGGCTTCATCACTGGTTAAGATAAACTTGCTCCACGTTTTCAGAGGCGCAAATACTTGACCCATTTCAGCATAAAGCTTGGTAACCCCTGCATCATCTGACAAGCGTTCCCCATAAGGCGGGTTAGAGATAATCACTCCATTGATTTTATCAGAACGCAAATCCTGCACGCGCATCTGCTTAAAGGTAATATCTCCTGCAACACCTGCTGCTTGAGCATTGGCCTTAGCAATTTCCACCATACGTGCATCGATATCACAACCCATGATATCTAGCTCAAGCTCACGATCCACTTTCTTAGCGGCTTCTGTACGCACTTCTTGGATCAAGCGATCGCTAATCCAGTTCCATTCCTCAAAAGCAAAGGAGCGACGAAGTCCTGGAGCCATCTTTCTGGCAATCATAACTGCCTCGATACAGAAAGTTCCTGAACCACAGGTCGGATCAATCAAGGGCTTGTCTGGATACCAGTTAGAGAGTTGCAAAATGGCTGCCGCCATATTTTCCTTGATAGGAGCCCCACCCTTTTCGGTACGATAGCCACGTTTAAAGAGGCTAGTCCCTGTCGTATCAATCATGACAGTTGCCACATCTTTCAGAATAGAGACCTCAATCTTAAACTCAGGACCATTCTCCATCAGAGGAACACCTTCTGGACGGGCATAGTGTTTCTGCAACTTCTTAACAACAGCCTTCTTTGAAATAGCCTGAACACTGGGCTCATTGTGAAGTTTAGATTTAACACATTTTGCTTTCGAAATCGGAAAACGAGCCCCAAGTGGTAAATAATTTTCCCAATCTAGAGTGAAAACTCCCTGAAAGAGCTCTTCAAAAGTCTTAGCTGGGAACGTTCCTACGATAATTTTGATACGGTCTGCTGCCCGAAGCCAGAGGTTGGTTTCGATAATGGCTCTAACGTCTCCTTGAAAACGAACACGTCCATTTTCAACCTGACAATCGTAACCCAACTCTCGCACTTCACGACCAACGACAGCTTCAAGACCTGCTGCCACAGTTGCAATTAAATTAAATTCTTTTTTCATGTTACAGTCTTGCAAGACCTTTCTATATGTCCACTTTAAAAAATGAGGTTGAGAAAATTTCTCAGCCCCAACCTATATGCAATTTTCTATAAGCCATGTTTTGTTCCAGAAGTGACTAGGACCACTTCCTTCGATAATCATCTGTCTACCACTAACAGCTCTAGCTGATAGCAGTCAGAATACTACGTTCGTTTCCGCGTACTCCATGCCCCGACCAAAATTTGGGTTGCTAGCTTGAGGGGTTTACCGCGTTCCACTCTCTCCGTTTCCAGAAAGACTCCGTCACTGTGGCACTTTCAAGCCTACTCTGGCCTATCCAAGGACTTAGCCATTTCAACTGCCGTAACGATTTCTCGTCCCTAGGCTTATGGTTTCGCCTAGCACAAACACTACAGGCATCACAGCCTGTGCTAGCATGGACTTTCCTCATGAAAAGAAATTCTCCTCACGCGATTATCCAAAAATTGCACTTTTCAAATAAGCTCTTATAAATCAGAGTTATCCAAAATTTGTTTACCAAATACTTCTTTCTCAAGACGATTTAGACGTTTTAAAATATCAAAATTCGTCATAGAACTTGTAGTTGCCGCTTCCATAGGCTCTGCTTGAACTGGTGAAGGTTTCGGTTTACGAGCTAATTCTTCCTTCAAATCCGCAATTTCCTGACGAAGTGACTTGACCAAGGCAGCATAGGTTTCATAGTCCTTAATGACATCGTCCAAAAACTCATCAACTTCTACCTTACTATACCCACGAACTTCACGTCCAAACTCTTGTTCAAAAATATCTTTCGCTGAAAAAATAATACTTGCCATGTCTCTCTCCATTCTCGCTTGCTAGTATTATTATATAAAAAAAGCCAAACAAAAATCAAGGTCAAAGGCTTACTTTTCAGAAAAATTTTCTACTAGCTCATTTAAGTCTTCAAACGTTAACCTTTTTATGCGATAACCTTCCTGATTTTTCATCAAATTGTCTATAAATTTTAATTTGGTCTCATTTTCTGGGTCATAGAAAAAATAAGCTAAGTCAGTATTTTCCAGCAAAAATCGTTGGTAATCTCGTAGTTGCCCCATATGTTCATATTTAGGATAGGCATATTTGACAAAGTCTACCTGCTTAAATTGACTAAGTTTAAGCTGATTAGCTTCATTCCAATTTTCCCCGTGTGTTTCAAAATCAAAAATGGTCGCTAGGCTAAAATCATATTCTTCTTTCATTTCATTTGCGACATCAAGCACCCAAGATTCAAATCCCAAGTTCCCTGTAAAGACCAGCCATTTAATCCCTTCTTCTGCTAAATTTTCTAAATCACGGCGAATGGCTTTCTTTATAATTTTTAACCTGATATCTTTTTCATTAAACAAACCCAAGTCAAAATTAGAATATCCCATAATTAAGGCTGTAGTCATTTTTACACCTTTCTTTCTATTTTTATGGTATAATAGAGTGATGTTATTGTACCAATAAGGAGAAATATGGTCAACTATCCTCATAAAATTTCATCGAAAAAAAGCCAAACATCCATTTCTCAACCAAAAAATTTCGCAAATCGAGGAATGACTTTTGAAAAGATGATTAACGCTACCAACGACTACTATCTGACACATGGCATGGCAGTTATCCATAAAAAGCCAACGCCTGTTCAGATCGTTCGAGTAGACTATCCTCAACGTAGTCGAGCCAAAATTGTAGAAGCCTATTTTAGACAAGCTTCCACAACCGATTACTCTGGCGTATATAGAGGACATTACATTGACTTTGAAGCCAAGGAAACACGACAAAAGAATGCTATTCCAATGAAGAATTTTCACCTTCATCAGATTCAGCATATGGAACAAGTTCTAGAACAGCAGGGAATTTGCTTCGTACTACTTCATTTTTCTTCTCAACAAGAAACTTATTTGTTGCCGGCACTTGATTTGATTCGCTTTTATCATCAAGATAAGGGCCAAAAATCAATGCCACTTGGATATATCAAAGAATACGGATATTTGATTAAGCAAGGCGCCTTTCCTCAAATTCCCTATCTCGACATTATCAAAGAACATTTACTAGGTGGTAAAACAAGATGAACAAACAAACTATCCTGCGAATAGCTAAGTATGTAAGTATCGGCTTCTTAACTGTATTTATCGCAGCTGTTGTCCTAGGCGGAGGGCTTTTTCTCTACTATGTTAGCAAGGCTCCGTCTCTGTCCGAAAGTAAACTAGTCGCGACAACCTCAAGTAAGATATACGATAGCAAAGACGAACTGATTGCCGATCTTGGAGCAGAACGTCGTGTCAATGCGCAATCAAATGAAATTCCAACGGAATTAGTTAATGCTATTATTTCTATTGAGGACCATCGTTTCTTTAATCACCGTGGAGTTGATACTATTCGTATCCTTGGGGCAACATTGAGAAATCTCCGAGGCGGAGGGGGACTCCAAGGAGCTTCAACCTTAACTCAGCAATTGATTAAGTTGACTTATTTTTCTACTTCAACTGCTGATCAAACCTTATCACGTAAAGCACAGGAGGCTTGGCTAGCGGTTCAACTAGAGCAAAAAGCTACGAAACAAGAAATACTAACCTACTACATTAATAAGGTCTACATGTCAAACGGTAACTACGGAATGCAAACTGCTGCACAGAACTACTACGGGAAAGATCTTAAAGATTTGAACTTACCGCAGTTAGCACTCCTCGCAGGAATGCCTCAGGCTCCAAATCAGTATGACCCATACTCTCATCCTGAAGTAGCTCAGGAACGACGTAATCTTGTCCTATCCGAGATGAAGGGTCAAGGATTCATCACAGCAGAGCAATATGAAAAAGCGATCAACACACCAATTACTGAAGGTCTACAAAGCCTAAAATCCGGTAACAGTTATCCTGCTTACATGGACAATTACCTAAAGGAAATAATTGATCAAGTAGAGCAAGAAACTGGCTACAACCTTCTAACTACCGGTATGGAAGTATACACCAATGTTGACACCGAGGTTCAACAACGCCTCTGGGATATTTACAATACTGATGAATACGTTAATTATCCTGATGATGAACTCCAAGTAGCTTCAACTATCGTAGATGTAACAAATGGTAAAGTCATTGCTCAGTTAGGTGCCCGTCACCAATCAAGTAATGTATCTTTCGGAATCAACCAAGCCGTTGAAACCAACCGTGACTGGGGTTCTACGATGAAACCAATCACTGACTATGCTCCCGCTTTAGAATATGGAGTCTATGACTCTACTGCAACTATAGTACATGATGTTCCTTATAACTATCCAGGTACTGATACTCCCGTCTACAACTGGGATAAAGGCTACTTTGGAAATATTACTATCCAGTATGCTCTTCAACAATCACGCAATGTCACAGCGGTTGAAACTCTTAATAAGGTCGGTTTAGATAAAGCAAAAACCTTCCTAAACGGACTCGGTATTTATTATCCAAGTCTGCACTATGCGAATGCTATCTCTAGTAATACAACTGAATCCAACAAACAGTACGGAGCAAGTAGTGAGAAAATGGCAGCTGCCTACGCAGCTTTTGCGAATGGTGGTATCTACCATAAACCAATGTACGTTAACAAGATTGTCTTTAGTGACGGCAGCTCAAAAGAATTTTCTGACCCTGGCACTCGAGCTATGAAAGAGACGACTGCCTATATGATGACAGAAATGATGAAAACTGTTTTAGCATACGGAACAGGTCGTGGTGCCTATCTTCCATGGCTACCTCAAGCTGGTAAAACTGGTACATCAAACTATACAGATGAAGAAATTGAGAAATATATCAAAAACTCAGGCTATGTTGCACCAGATGAAATGTTTGTCGGCTATACTCGTAAATATTCGATGGCTGTATGGACGGGTTACTCAAATCGTCTTACTCCTATTGTTGGTGATGGCTTCTATGTTGCAGCCAAGGTTTACCGCTCAATGATGACCTATCTTTCTGAAGATAATCATCCTGGAGATTGGACTATGCCTGAGGGCTTATATCGAAGTGGAGAATATGTCTTTAAGAACGGTGCTCGTCCTACATGGACTGCTCCTTCTACTCAACAAAGTTCTACACCCGCTCCTGCGAGTCAGGCTCCAGAAACCTCAACCTCTCAGTCAAGTGTAACGACACCAAACTCAAACGCAAATCCAAATGCAAATACAGCTACTCCCAATGCTGGAACCAATGAGAATACGGTAACACAACAACCAAGTACCAATCAAGGTCAGCCTAACCAAAATCCTCAGCCAGCTCAACAATAAATTACTAACCACCCAAAAATTGGGTGGTTTTTCAATCTTTTCTTTGTTAAATCAAATAATTAGATAAGAAAAACCTGAGAAGGCCAATTTTACTTCTCAGGTTTTTTGTTCTATACACTCCACTGATTTAGAATACTATTAAGAAAGAGTTTAATTGTCATACACAACTAATCTTTTTTACTTTTTGCTACAAAGATAGCAGATAAGGCTAGTCCAACACTTGCTAAGAAAATAGCTGTTTCTGACTGCTTTTCACCAGTTTCTGGCAATCTCTTGTCTTCCTTGGCAACTTGAACTGGTGCTTCTGGAGTCTGAGCTTTTTCTAACGAACTTAGTTTAAACTCTGGTTTTTCTACTGTCGGTGCTGGTTGATCACCTACGGTTGACAATGGACCTGTGTACTCTGGTAGCTCATGTTTCAAGGCCATAACGGAGTTGACTCCACCTTGGAACTCTGGTTTCTCTACTGTTGGAGCGGCTTGGTCGCCTACGGTTGATA
>NZ_RJNZ01000013.1:0-62663 GCF_003942865.1 Streptococcus mitis
TCTAGACGAGCTTTTGAGCTATTCAGAAGAGCTTTTGAGCTATTCAGAAGACTTGAAACATCACTACCATCTCTACCAACTCTTGCTTTTTCACTTTCAGAATAAGGAACCCGATAAATTTTTCGGGCTCATTGAGGACAATCTAAAGCAGATTCATCCTCTTTTTCAGACTGTCTTTAAAACCTTCCTCAAGGATAAAGAGAAAATTGCCAACGCCCTTCAATTACCCTATTCCAACGCCAAATTAGAAGCGACTAATAATCTTATCAAACTTATCAAACGAAATGCATTTGGTTTTCGAAACTTTGAAAACTTCAAAAAAAGGATTTTCATCGCTCTAAATATCAAAAAAGAAAGGACGAAATTTGTTCTTTCTAGATCCTAGCTTTTCTCAACCCACTACAGTTGACAAAGAGCCATTATAACACACTTACATCGAACGCTTACGAATCAGCAAGCAATCAACTTCCTGAAATACAAAAATCTCCTAGCAGGCTTCCCTGCTAGGAGATTTTCTTATGAGAGGTATTTGTTTAAGCTTTGAAAATCAGACTTATTATTCGATGTTTATCAAACAATCTACCGATTAAGCTTCTTCGTCTTCTTTACGACGACCTGCAAGACCAAGACCAAGTAATGCACTTGCGGCAGCTGCTACCATAGCTACAGTAGAATCTGCTGTACCTGTATTTGGCAATTCTTTAGCTACTTTACGTGCGTTTGCTTGTGCTGTTGCTTCTTGGCTAGCATCTACTGCTGCTTTGGCTTTTTCTTTTCCTACTGGGTTAACTGCTTCTACTGCTGCTATTCCTTCAGCTGCTTTTGCATCTACTCCAGCTTGGTCTGTAGCTGCGTCGATGGCTTTCTTAGCTTCGTCGGCTGCTGTCTTAGCTTCTTCTTTCGCTGCTGCTTTTTCTGCATCTGAAAGTTTGTCATTAGCGTCGATAGCTGCGTCTTTTGCTGCTAATGCTGCATCTACTGCTGCTTTGGCTTTTTCTTTTCCTACTGGGTTAACTGCTTCTACTGCTGCTATTCCTTCAGCTGCTTTTGCATCTACTCCAGCTTGGTCTGTAGCTGCGTCGATGGCTTTCTTAGCTTCGTCGGCTGCTGTCTTAGCTTCTTCTTTCGCTGCTGCTTTTTCNGCATCTGAAAGTTTGTCATTAGCGTCGATAGCTGCGTCTTTTGCTGCTAATGCTGCATCTACTGCTGCTTTGGCAGCTGGTTTTGCTTTAGCTGCTGGATTTACATTATCAACTTTTGTAGTTCCTTTTTCTTCTTCTGCTGCTACTGCATCATCTGTTTTTGCTTTATCAACATTTGCTTTGGCTGCATCTGCTAATTTACGTGCTTCTGCTTTTGCGGCTTCTTTTTCTTCTGTTGTTAACTCAGGACGAGCTTCAATTTCTGCAACTTTTGTAGTATAAGCATCTTCAATCGCTTGTTTTGCGGCTGGTTTTACTTCTGCTTTTGGTTCTACAGGTGTAATTGTCCCTACTCCTGCTTCTTTAGCTGCTGTTACGTCCGCATTAGAAGTTGCTGCATCGATGGCTGCTTTTGCTTCTTCTGCTTTTGCACGAGCTTCTTCTTTTGCAGCTTCTTTTTCTTCTGTTGTTGATTCAGGTTTTGCATCAATCGCTTTTTCTTGTGCTTTTAATGCTGCATCGATGGCTGCTTTCGCCGCTGGTTTGACTTTAGCTACTGGATCTACTTTTTCTACTTTTTCTTCACCGCGGTCTTTATTACGTTCCACAGATTCTTCAGTAGTTGCTGCATCCACTCTATTTTTTGCATCTTGTGCTAAACGTTCTGCTTCTTTTACAGCTGCTTCTTTTTCTTCAGTAGTTAGGTCATCACGAGCCGCTATTTGAGTCTTCTTCTCTTCGAGTACGTTTTGAATATCATTTTTAGCTGCCGTCTTAACTTCTTCTGCTGGAAGTATTGGAGTAATCTTGTTTGTTTCTTCTGCTAATTTTGTTGCTACATCAGCTTCGGTTGTTGCTGAGTCTACTGCTTTTTTAGCTGCTGCTAAAGCTTCAATTACTTTTGCTTTAGCCGCTTCTTTTTCTTCTTTGACTGAACCATTAACTGCTTCAATTGTAGCAAGTTGATTTTTAGCTACTTTTTCTAAATCTAATTTAGCTTTTTCTTTTTCCAGTAATACTAATTTAGCGTTAATTTCAGCTTGATTTTTTCGATTAGCTACAGGAACATTATTTTTTTCTTCGTTTAGGATATCCTTAGCTTCAGCAAGTTGATTTTGCATCGCTTTCCAGCTATCTGGCGTATAGTCGGCCTCATTTAACTGTGCTAATTGAGCTTCTATCTCATTGACTTTATTTTCTAAGTCTGTTTTGTACATGTTAACTGTTACATTTTGAGTTTTTACAGGGATATTTCTGAGTTTAGCTCCTACAATAGCAAAACTTGCCCCCCCTTCAACAGTTCCACTTAGTCCACCATATGTAGTATTTGTTAAGAATGTGTTAGTACCTTTAAAATCTGAAGAACTTGGTTTATCTGCTGGTAAATCAACTACATAGCTTAATGTAACTTTTTCTCCAGGTTTCAACCCCTTATAATTGATTGTCAATGTTCCATCATTAACCTGCCCTGGTGCTGTCCCACCTTCAGATGATACAAAAGTCGCACCCTCTGGTAGCTTAACTTGATATTTATTTGATCCCGAAGAGGCATGTCCCTTATTTTCTATCTCCACACTAATTGTAGTTCTTACAGTTGTTGCTGTCGCTGATGGTGATACTTCGTTATATGTTACAGTAGGTGTTTTAGTTACAACGTGAGCTCCGGTAGTTATCGATAGATTAGATACCATTGCTCCAAGGTAGTATGTTTCTCCATCAATTTCAATTTTCCCATTATTTGTATGATCTACATCAGAATCTGGATCTACCTCAAGACGTACACGAAGTTTAGTTACCCCTTTAGGTACTGTTACTACACCATTATATGCTGTCCCAAGCGATCTCCAAACAACCTTCCCTTGA
The DNA here is from genome assembly GCF_003942865.1 of Streptococcus mitis. GTDB lineage: Bacteria > Bacillota > Bacilli > Lactobacillales > Streptococcaceae > Streptococcus > Streptococcus mitis_BI. Next base: position 3,006 of record NZ_RJNZ01000013.1, read on the forward strand.
ATATCATTTCCTCTTTCTGGATAAGATACTGTTAATATAGTTCTATTTTTTCTTGATCCAATCGGTCCAAAAGTATCTGTATTTTGAGTAATTACAACCTCTTGTCCAGGTGTTACATCAATATCTTGATATATCCCATCAAACTTATCACTCTTACTCGTACGATCATTAGCTGTTTTATATAGCGCCAATGGAATACTATATGGGTGATTTGGATTTACAACTGAAGCATATGGTCCATACTCTGTTACTTTACCATTTGCTATAACTACTTTTTGTTGATTAGGATTGATTAATTTCCATCCAACCAAGTCAAAAGCATTAATAACCTTCCATTTTTCAGCTGTAGTAGGTGTTCCGTTATCTTCAAAATATGGATTTACCACATCTAGATTCTTTTCGTTAACAGATGAATCATTACCCTCATCTGTAGTTGCATCACCTGTTCGGAATGAATTATTTGTATTTAGGGCTTGTCCATTACGTGGATCATGTTTTCCTGAGTTTGCGATAGAGTTAGTTCCCGTAGCTTTCTCAGTATTGCTTGCTTTCTTACCAACAGTCGCTTTTCCTTCTGTGGTATCTAGTTTAGGACTTTCCACTTGCGCTTTAGGCTTACTACGTAAACCGCTGTTCACTGTCATAAAGAGTTTTCTATAAGCTTTTGTTAACTCGTCTTGACTTTTGGCTGTTGTTAGGGCAAGTTTTGCTAATCCTAGATGTTCTTTAAGAGTTGCTACACTTTCATCTGTCTTAGTAGCATAGCTACCTGAGGCTAATTTAGCATCAATTTCTGCTACGTATTCTTCCAGCTGTTTTTTATCCAAGGCAGGTGTAGCCTTTTCTTCTGTTTCTGCTATTGCTGAAGTAGTAGATGATACTACTGGCGCTGGAGTTGCATCAGCAGGTGCTGCAGTAGTTGTTTCTTTTTGACTTTTTGAAACCGTAGATGACTCCACTGATGTTGCGCTTACATCAGTAGATGTTGGAGTAGTTGTCTTTTCTTCATTTTTTGGAGTAGTAACCTCACTGCTGCCAGAATTTTCATCCAACTGATTGTTTGCTGGATTAGCTGCTAAGGCAGAATCTGTTGCTGTTACATTTGGCTCTGCCGCATATACTGCTCCATTTCCCAAAAACATGAAAAATGCTGCAACCGCTACACTGGCCGCACCAAAACTTACTTTTCGAACAGAGTAACGCGTTACCTTTTCACGACGTGAGCGCTCTACTCGACTCATAGAATTATTATTTTCCATCTATAAAAACTCCTTTATATTATTAATTTTATAGCATTAATCAAAATGATATTATTGATATAATAAACTCCTTCACTAAAGGGAAGGGAATACATTACACCTAATCTTATCAAATAAATGATAGCATTATTATACAAATAAGTCAATTATTTCGACTTAAATAATATAAAGCTAGATTCTCAATAAACATCTGGGTCATCTGAAAACATACAAGATAAGCCAGCAATCTATTCAACATTTGAACATTAATCATAACTTCCCTTAAGAAGGGAACAATACATCCATCTTAAGCACCATAAAAAAGTTAATACTCATAGAGCATAAAGTTTCAACTCGCAAACCTATAAATCATAGGGTATATTAGAAACTCTATTAGAACTTCCCTAAAGTACAATTATAAACAAGCTAATCCTTAAATTTCAAAGCATCTATTTGAACTATGATAATTCTTGAATAGACTATCAAGAAAAGCTTCACTTTGATTTTGACCTAAACTTACAATATAGTTTTCAAAACCTATGAAAGTGAAATCAAGAAAGCATATAAGAATAGCTTCATTCACACTAGGAAAACCTAAGATTCAAACACAAAAAAACGAACAAAATAGAATTCTGACTCTCCAGAAAACTAGTTTTATTCGTTTTTTATTTTCAAGTCTAAACTTTCATTTCAAACTCTAATACTTTAACGCACTTCTGCATTGACTTTTTCTTCAAGTGATGCTTGGATTTTTTCCATGTAGCGTGCGGCTTCTTCGTCCGTTAAGCTGTCTTCTGGATTTTGGAAAGTCAAGCTATAAGCCATTGACTTCATACCAAGTCCCAATTTTTCGCCTGAGAAGACGTCAAAGAGTTTGATATCTGTCAAACGTTTTACGCCTGCAGCTTGGATAGCGTCCACAACTTCTTGGTGAGTGACTTCTGCCTTGAGAAGAAGGGCAACATCACGGCTAACTGCTGGGAATTTAGTAATTTCTACAAATGGATTAGCAGGTTGAAGCGCAGTTTCGATGGCTGAAAGGTTAAGCTCAGCCACATACGTTTCTGGAATATCGTAGGCCTTAGCAGTGACTGGATGCACTTGGCCAAGGAAACCAAGAACTTGGTCGCCGAGTGAAATCACAGCTGTACGACCTGGGTGAAGGCTAGCGATTTCAGATGTTGCCGTATAGGTTACTTGGAGTCCCAAACGAGAAAATAGCGCTTCAAGGATTCCCTTAGCATAGAAGAAATCAACTGGAACTGCTGCTGTTTGGAAATCTTTTTCAGCAACCAAGCCTGTCAAGGCAAAGGCAAAGCTGTTGATCTCATTTGGAAGTTCTTCTTTCGGATTACCTGTTTGTTCAAAGACTTTTCCAATCTCGTAAAGGGCCAAGTTTTTGTTCTTACGAGCCACATTGTAAGCAACTGTATCTAGGATACCAGAAATCATATTTTGACGGAGGACAGAACGGTCCACTGTCATTGGCCACATGAGTTCAGTAAGGTTACTTGGTTGAGCCGTAAACTCAACTGCTTTTTCAGGAGTTGTTAGAGCATAGGTGATGATTTCTGTCAAACCTGCTCCTTCAGCAATCGTACGAACTTGACGGCGGAGTTTTTGTGTTGCAGTCAATTCACCAGCTGTCCCATCGTCTTTTGGAAGGCTGGTTGGCAAGCGGTCATAACCATAGATACGAGCGATTTCTTCAAAAAGGTCTGCCTCGATTGTGATATCCCAACGACGACGTGGTACGCTGACTGTAAAGCTAGCTGCATTTCCAGAAAGGCCAAAACCAAGACGACGGAAGACGTCTTCTACATCAGCATAAGAAAGCTCTGTACCAAGGACACGGTTAACATCAGCAAGAGTTGAAGAAACTTCCACATCAGAGGTATCAAGTTCACCCGCTGAAACGATACCCTTACGCACAGTCGCACCTGCAAGCTCTACAATCATTCTAGCTGCCGCATCAAGAGCTTCGTTAACAGTTGCCACATTGATCCCTTTTTCAAAGCGAGAAGATGACTCAGAACGAAGGTTGAGGCGACCACTAGTCTTACGAATTGATTTGCCATTGAAAACAGCAGCTTCAAGGACGATACGACTAGATTTTTCAGAAATTTCTGTAGCCTCTCCACCCATGACACCTGCAAGAGCTACTGGCTTGTCAGCTACAGTGATGACTAGGTCATTTGTTTCCAAGTCACGTTCTTCACCATCTAAAGTCACTAATTTTTCACCAGCACGCGCTTCACGTACACGGATGTCACTCCCTTCAAAGGTATCCAAATCAAAGGCGTGCATTGGTTGACCAAAGTAGAGCAGGATGTAGTTTGTCACGTCTACAACGTTATTGATTGGACGGATTCCTTCGTTCATGAGAAGGTTTTGCAACCATTGTGGACTTGGTGCGATGATCACATTGTCCAAGATACGAGCTGCATAGTAAGGCGCCTTGTCTGTCTCAATGCTCACAGAAAGAGCATCTGCTGCAGCTTGGTCAGTTTCTGAAAGAGTAAATTCTTTAAAGTTGACCGCCTTGTCATAGATGGCTGCCACTTCGTGAGCCACCCCACGCATAGAAAGGGCATCCGCACGGTTAGGTGTAATTGAAAGTTCGATGATTTCATCATCCAAGTCTAGATATGAGAAGACTTCCTCACCTGGAACGGCATTTTCTGGCAAGATTTGGATGCCATCTGCGAATTCCTTAGGCACAACAGAGTCAGAAATTCCCAATTCACCAAGTGAACAGATCATCCCAAGTGACTCAAGACCGCGGATTTTCCCTTTTTTAATCTTGTAATTGTCAGCGATGCGAGCTCCTGGAAGAGCAACCATAACCTTGATACCAGCACGCACATTTGGGGCACCACAGACGATTTGACGGGCTTCTTCTTCGCCAACGTTAACCTGACAAACATGGAGGTGAGTTTCTGGCACATCTTCGCAAGACAAGACCTCACCGACGACAATTTTTGAGAGACCAGCAGCTGGTGATTCGACACCTTCTACCTCGATCCCTGTAGTTGACATTTTCTCAGCCAACTCTTGTGATGGCACATCAATGTCCACCAATTCTTTTAACCATTTATAAGATACAAGCATAATTCTGATTGTAAGATCCCACCAAGTAAGACCTTTTCAATTCCTTTCTTTTTCTTCGAGTCAGCCCTTACCATTTACCTGACTAGGACTGTATTACATGTTTCAATCTTATTTAAACTGTTCTGAGAAGCGGACATCTCCTTGGTAGAATCCACGGATATCGTTGATTCCGTAACGGAGCATAGCTACACGCTCTTGACCAAGACCAAAGGCAAATCCAGAGTAAACTGTCGCATCGATACCACTCATTTCAAGGACACGTGGGTGAACCATACCGGCCCCCATAATTTCGATCCAACCTGTTTTCTTACATACGTTACAGCCTTCTCCACCACACTTGAAGCAAGAAACATCCACCTCAACAGATGGCTCTGTGAATGGGAAGTAGGATGGACGCAGACGGATTTGACGCTCTTCACCGAACATTTTTTGGACAATCAACTGCAGGGTTCCTTGAAGATCTGCCATAGAAATGTTCTTCCCAACAACCAAGCCTTCGATTTGGTGGAACTGGTGACTGTGAGTCGCATCGTCCGTATCACGACGGAACACACGCCCTGGCGAGATCATCTTCAAAGGACCTTTAGAAAAATCATGGGCATCCATAGCACGCGCCTGAACTGGAGACGTGTGGGTACGGAGCAAGATTTCTTCAGTGATATAGAAAGTATCCTGCATATCGCGAGCTGGGTGGTCTTTGGGAAGGTTCATACGCTCAAAGTTATAGTAGTCTTGCTCCACTTCAAAACCATCCACGACTTGGTAACCCATACCGATGAAGATATCTTCGATTTCTTCACTGGTTTGTGTGAGGACGTGGCGGTGACCAGTCGCAACTGGACGACCTGGAAGGGTCACATCGATACTCTCACTTGCTAATTGAGCTGCAACTTTCTTTTCTTCCAAAAGCTTAGCAGTTTCTTCAAAAGCTGCTGTCAAGACATCACGCGCTTCATTGACATGTTTCCCGATAATCGGACGCATCTCAGCAGAGACATCTTTCATCCCTTTGAGGATTTCAGTGAGCGATCCCTTTTTACCAAGGACAGAGACACGCAAATCTTGCATCTCTTTTTCATTTTCAGCAGTAATCTGCTTCAAGCTAGCCAGCGTTTCTTCACGAAGCGCTTTTAATTGTTCTTCAATAGTTGACATAATTCCTCCATCAGTCGCTCGTAGATAAAAAGAAAACCACATGCCAAAAACTCCACTCGGAGCGTTGACACGCGGTACCATCCGTTTTCATCTGACAAGTCAGACCTTCATTTCTAAATCCATGCGCAAGTGAATTCACCCAGCTTTCATATAAAGAGCTTGCAGTCACGGCTCTCCTCCCTGATATACTTCCCTTGAGTTACTAGTCTTGCGGATTTCTATTCAATTACTACTTAGTTTATCAGATTTTTAGTTAAAAAACAAGTTAGATTAGACTAATTTCAATACAAAACTCGTTCCTTTTTCTGTTGCTCCATTTTCCATAAATCCAAGCGACTTGAAACAGCGCCTAGATACATGATTGTAAGTGTAGATTTCCTTGACTCTCAATTCTTTCCATCCTTTTACTCGAGCCAATTCAATCAAAGTACTTAGGATCTTTTTTCCAAGTCCTCGATGTTGGTAAGCGGGATTTCCAATCACAATGGGGAGATTGTCCTGAGATAGTGTAACATCCCCAATTGGAAACCATTCACCCTTCTCCTTGACTTCAATCCAAAAAAGCTCACCATGCTGATCCAAATAGGAATACATGGCTTCCAAAGTTTCTTGACTATAAGGAAGCTTCACCCCATCTACGAGGTGAACCAAGTTCACATCCTGATACCAAGCAAGAGCTTCTTCACAATGATTGACCTTATAATAAGGAACAAGACGCAGTGAATTATCTATTTGTAGGGTCTGTTTCATCTGCTTTCCTTTTCAACAAAAGAGTTGCTGCTTGATTAAAACCATCACACCAGTTATACCATTTTGCTTCATACTCATCTTGAGCTAAGATATGATTTTTTAAATCCAGAACAGAGTAAATTTTTCTTTCTTCGCAGGCTTGCGCATAGAGATGATATAGTTCATCACCACCATCTCTATCCCACTCAGCAGAAATCGTATCCCGACCTGCCAATAAAGCCTGATAAGCCCTGTGATGCCCATCTGTAATCAACAAGCAATCTCCAAAGGCAAGAATACTGATTGGATCGACTTGGATTGTTTCTGCCGACTGGTAAAGCATCTGAATATCTTGCAACTTCTTTTCTGATAAGTATAGTTGAGTCGGATGAAGATCTGCTATATTGACTTTCATTTCTTTCTCCTCAAAGGAATTTGATAGTCACTTCTGCTTGCCTTTAAATCGCCATTGGAAGCGGAGCTTGTCATAGAAGGGAAATTCGATAAACAATACTCCCAAGCCCACACAGAGACTGGCAAGAACGTCTGATGGGTAATGAACTCCCAGATAGACCCTTGATACCAACACACTGACTAGGTAGATAACAAGGACGATTTGCACGATTTTTCTCCAGACTGGATCTTTCATCCGTTGACTGAGAATGACAATCAGAGAACCGACCATCAAGGTTACAGCCAGAGAATGGCCACTTGGAAAGGAAAATCCCTTCTCCTCAACCAAGTGTAAAATAGCTGGTCGTGGGCGCTGGTAAATATTTTTAAAGGTCACGATTAAAAGACCTGCCAAAGCCAGATTTCCCAGCATGAAGAAACTTTCTATCTTCCACCGCTTACGATAAAAGACAAAAGCTGTAATGACAACCCAAGTAATAATCACTGGGATATCAATCAAGCGTGTGATGGCCCTGAAAAGAATAGTCAAGTAATCTGGCAAGTCTCCTCGAACGGCAGTCTGTATCGGTTGGTCAAAACCGACCAGCGTTTCAGGGTAAAATTTGACCATGTAGCCAAGAATAACGAAAAGTAAAAGGGCAAAACTGCCCTTCATTAAAAATGTTTGTTTATCTCTCATAATGTTTTAAGGTTGGTTTCAAGAGAACATACAACAACCAGAATGAAACGGAAAAGATTACACCCTCAATCAAGTTAAAAGGTAATACCATGGTCATTAGGTAGTTGGAAAGTCCCAAAATTTTTCCAATATCAAAGTTAGCAAACTTAGCGTACAAAGGAACAGCATAAACATAGTTGAGAACCAACATAGCCACGGTTAAACCAATAGTCCCAGCTAGAGAGCCTAGTAGGAAACGAAGAGTTGTCCGTTCCTTTTTCCAAATCAAAGCAAATACGATGACAAAAACTCCCAAAGCTACGATATTCATCGGCAAACCAATGTAAGTATTCACTCCTTGACTATTAAGAAGCAATTTCAAGAGTGAGCGAAGCAAGAGAATTCCTAGAGCAGCAGGCAAATCCATGACCACCAGACCCACAAGGACTGGCAAGATACTAAATTCGATCTTGAGGAAGGACGCCGCTGGCAAAAGCGGAAAGTCAAAGTACATCAGCACAAATGAGATGGCTGATAGAATCGCAATGGTCGAAAGTCGACGTGTGTTTGTCATAACAGGTTCCTCCAATTTTCTATAAAATCAGAAGAAGTTAGAAAGGATTCCCCTATCTATTCTCACTTTTTATACCCCAAAGTTCCCTCGCACTCTATTGAGCAAACGGTTACAATTTAGCTATAAATCTATCAGAACAGACAAAGCTATTCTTTCGTCTTCTCCCATCCAGACTATACTGTCGGTTGTGGAATCTCACCACATCAGCTTGCGCTCGCGGACTTCTTTAAAGAGAAGGAAAAGATCATTTCCTAGTTAAAGTCACCGCCGGTCGGGAATCACACCCTGCCCTGAAGACTCTTTTATCATAACAAAAAACGCTTGCAAGCGCAAGCATTTTGTTCATTTTCATTTTCATTTTTTATTTCAATTTATCCACTTCATAGGTATGAATGAGCTCAAGACCTGCAAAGTTCTGCTGGCGGAGGGCTTCGTAGACAATCATGCAGACGGTATTAGACACATTGAGACTGCGGACATGTTCATCATTCATAGGAATACGGAGAGCTTTCTCAGGATGTTCGCGCATAAAGTCCTCAGGCAAACCCTTGTCTTCACGTCCAAAGAGAAAATAATGGTCTTCATCAGTCGATAAATCCACCTCAGAATAGACTTTTTCCGCGAATTTCGAAATCAGATAGAGTTTGCCCTTCATCTGAGACATGAAATCCTCCAAACTCTCGTAAAAATAAATCTCTAGTTTATCCCAATAATCCAACCCAGCTCGCTTCATCTTGCGGTCATCAATAGGAAAGCCCATTGGCTTGATGATATGGAGGGGAGAATTGGTCGCAGCGCAAGTACGCGCGATATTGCCTGTATTTTGTGGAATTTGAGGTTCAAATAATACAATGTGATTTGTCATGACTTGCTTCCTTTCACCATTGCAAAAAAATAGCCACACTGCCCGGAGTCAAGCTCAGCAAACAGCGTGGTTAAGGCATCGTTAACTTACCTCACAACAGGTTTGAAGTAAATCAGCGAAACTACTTTCTTAGTATAACACTTTCAGAATCATTGTCAATAGAAACGACTTGATTTTTTCAATTTTTTCAAGCTATTTCCAAGGGTTGTAAAATCGTCCGTGATTCTGCAAGATAAGTAGTAAACTAGCTACTAAAAACAAGGCTGCCAAGAGCAAGGTAAGATAGTCTCCTTTTTTCAAGGCCTGATAACTATACCAAGTGCGTTTTTTCTCTTTCCCAAAGCGTCGAAGCTCCATGGCAGTCGCGATGGTATCAATACGTTCTAACGAGCTAAAAATCAAGGGAGTAATAATGCGCAGATTGCCTTTGATTCGTTGCATAAGAGAAGCTTTCTTGGATAATTCCATCCCACGCGCCTCCTGAGACATCTTGATAGTAAAGAATTCTTCCTGCAAATCTGGAATATAGCGCAAGGTCAGGCTGACTGAATAGGCAATCTTGTAAGGCACACCAATTTGATTTAAACTAGAAGCAAACTGACTAGGATGAGTTGTCATCAAAAAGATAATAGCCAGAGGAATAGTACAAAGGTACTTAATGGCCAAATTTAGCAGATAAAAAAGCTCTTGACTGGTCAGAGTGTAGGCACCGATTCCCTGCCAAATCACACTCCTCTCTCCGTAAAGTCCAACCCCATACTCGGGAGAAAAGAGATAGACCATCAAGACGTTTAAAACGGCAAATACCGTCGCAAAAACGGCTACAAAGGAAACATCTTTAAAACGGATTTCTGACAAATAGAGGAGAAAAACCGAAAAGATAGCAATCAGAACAAGTAGTCTGGTATCATAGCTAATCATGGCCGCCAATGATACGAGAATGAAAAAGAGGAGTTTACCAGCGCCTGACAAGCGATGAATCACAGTATCTCTATGCTGGTAACCGATTAATTTAGCTTGCATCCTTCTCTCCTTTCTTTGTAAAATGCCGTTAAAGCAAGTGGATCCACGTCTAGTTTCTTAGCCAAGTTGAAGATAGAAGTTTCTTTTAGATTGGCTTTTACTAACAGCTCAGGATTGCTCAACAGACTGGCTGGATCAGTATCGGCAATCAGCTCCCCATCCACCATGACAAGGGCCCGGTCTGAATAATCCAGCATCAATTGCATATCATGGGTAATCATGACAATGGTATGCCCTTTTTGATGCAACTCTTCGAGAAATTCCATAATCTCAGTATAGTTCTTCTGGTCTTGACCTGCTGTCGGTTCATCTAAGAGGATAATTTCAGCTCCTAAGACCAAAATCGAAGCAATTGTCACACGTTTTTTCTGACCAAATGACAGGGCAGAAATAGGCCAATTACGGAATTCATAGAGACCACAGATTTTCAAGGTTTCATAGACTCTCGTTTCAATTTCCTGCTCATCCACACCTCGCAAACGAAGTCCCAGAGCCACCTCATCAAAAATCATATTAGTTGAAATCATTTGATTAGGATTTTGCAGCACATAGCCTACTCGTTCCGCCCGCTCTGCAACAGAATCTCCTTTGATATCCTGCCCTTCCCACAGATAGCGACCTTCCGTATGGATAAAGCTACTTATGGCCTTGGCTAGGGTTGATTTCCCTGCTCCATTTTTCCCGACAATGGCAATCTTTTCACCCTTTTTAATATCTAAATGAATGGATTTTAAAATCGGTCTATCATCATAAGAAAACGACACGTCCTCTAGTCTAAAGAGTGACTGCAATTCTGGGGTTTCTTTTACCAGTTCCGTCCGCAACTGAACCTGACCTTTTGGGATAGACATGTTATCCAGATCTGCTAATTGTTCTTCCTTGGCTAAATCCACACCCAGTTGACGGAGAGTCGTTAGATAAAGGGGTTCTCGAATTCCATTTTGGGTCAATAAATCAGTCGCCAGTAGCTGGTCAGGGCTCCCATTAAAGAGAATACGACCATCATTGATCAAGACAATCCGATCCACAGGGCGATGCAGAACATCCTCCAAACGGTGCTCGATAATAAGAGTCGTCGTCCCCTCTTCCTTATGAATCTGATCAATCAATTCGATAATATCCTGACCTGACTGGGGATCCAGATTGGCGAGTGGCTCATCAAACAAGAGAATCGGACTCTCATCAATCAAGACACCAGCCAGACTGACCCGCTGCTTTTGTCCACCTGACAAATCCTGAGGACGCTGAGACAGTAAAGAAATAAGATCCAGCTTTTCAGCCCATTTATGAACACGGCTTTTCATCTCTTCTAGACCTGTTACATCATTTTCTAGAGCAAAAGCCAAGTCCTCTGCCACAGACAAGCCGATAAACTGCCCATCTGTATCCTGCAAAACTGTACTGACCAGATGAGATTTATCGTAGATGCTCATATCAAAGGCTGCTTGCCCCTTGATCAAAAATTCTCCAGACATCTGACCCTTGTAAATATTGGGAATAATTCCATTCAAACACTGCCCCAAGGTAGACTTGCCTGACCCAGATGGGCCAACAATTAAGACTTTCTCTCCCTTATAAATAGTCAAGTCCACTCCTTGCAAGGTCGGTTCTTGTTGCGTTTCATACTGGAAAGAGAAATCCTTCCACTCAATTATAGCTTCTTTCATCTTACTCTCTTCATTCGCTTCTTAGACTTCTATTTTATCATAAATCGAACCCTTCTTGCAGACTCTTCTCTGAAAAACTTAGCGCCAAAAAGATTCCTATCATAGCTTACTTGCCTAACTAATCAATAAACATCGAAAAAGACTGGTTGTCCAGCCTTTTCCCTTATGTTAATCCTTTTTCAAACTTCCTGAACGAGTCTGCGTACGTGAATAAGCTAGCAAGAGAAGAGTACCTGCGATAGCTACAGTTACAGCATTAGCAATTCCCGCAACAATCCCTTGGGCAAATACTTTTTCTGCCGCTTCTTGATAAATCACAACGTCTCCAAGTGGTGCCAAGACACCCCAAACAAGAGCATTTGCAACAATCTGAATGAGGTTAAAGAAGACAATATCCTTCAACTCAAAAACACCCTGTGTTACTCGAATGTATTTTCTAAAGAGTCCGACGGCTAGACCAAAGAGACCACTAGCAATAATCCAAGTCCACCAAAGACCGTAGCCAGCAAGAGAGTCCTTCACTGCATGACCAATTAAACCAACAAGTAATCCCACTAGAGGGCCAAAAATGATAGACCAGAGGCTCTGTACCGCATACTGAAGCTGGATGCTTGTATTTGGAACAGGTGTCGGAATGCTGATCATCCCGATAACAACAAAGAGCGCAGCTCCAACACCGATAGCAACAACTTGTTTAATTGATTGATTTTTCATCTATATTCTCCTATTTTATGATTCTATTTTCTTTATTTCAATGGTCCAAGATGAACCGACGCCCACATTATAAGCCTTGGCAAAGGAACCTTGGTTGATAGCCAGACCTAAACGATAGAGAGAGTTGATGTAAAGGATGGGTTGCCCAATTCTCACATCTGCAAATGATTTGCCATAAACAACCTGATTTTGATAGACCAGCATATCTGCATGATAGATGGTCACTTCAAAACGGTCACCGAATGCTGGTTCCAGCTTGTAAAATTCTTCTCGCGTGATAGAGGTCCAAAGCGAGCCGAAACGCACATCCAGAATATCAATAGCTCCCTTCACCAGATGATCTTCTATGATTGTCTCTACGACTGGAAGCTCCACAATCTGATCCACACTGAGCTCTGGCCCCACTTCCTCAAAACTAATGTGACCACTGGCTAATTTAGCACCAGTATAGGCATAGACATCTCGACCGTGGAAGGTATAAGAATGCTCTGTATTTTGACGTCTATTGGCCACTTCAGAAATCTCACGAATAGCTACAATGCCAACGTGTTTCTTGATAAAAGAAAGCGTCCCATTATCTGGCGTGACAATGTATTGATTTTTTGCAGTCTTGGCAACCACACTCTTACGTTTCGAGCCGACACCTGGATCGACCACCGATACAAATGTCGTTCCCTCAGGCCAGTAATCCACAGTCTGAAAGAGACGGTAACTTCCCTCAAAAATATTATAAGGCGTAATATCGTGCGTCAAGTGATGAATTTTTAAGGTTGGAGATTCTTCTAAAGCCACTCCAATCATAGCCGATACCGCACCATCAACCAGACCAAAGTCTGATTGTAATACCAGTAAATTATTATTCATTTTATCTCCTTGTGTATCCTTTATCATACCATATTTCAGAGAAAGTCGCTAATAGCTATTTCAATTGATTAGGGTATAGTTTTACCTTATAGCAAATTTCCTACTAAAAGCTCTGCTTATTAGCTAGTAGGTGCATTTTTTCTTGAAAAAAGGTATGATAGTTACATAATGAAGAAGCAGGTTTTATTATGAAAATTATCCTTGTCGGAGGGGGAAAAGTTGGTTCTGCCCTCTGTCGCTCCTTGGTTGCAGAAAAGCATGATGTTTTGCTGATTGAGCAAGACGAAGCTGTTCTCAATCATATTGTTAATCGCTTTGATATCATGGGTATCCTTGGTAACGGGGCCGATTTTACCATCCTTGAGCAAGCCAGTGTCCAGGATTGTGATATCTTTATCGCCCTGACTGAATACGATGAAGTGAACATGATTGCAGCCGTTCTAGCCAAAAAAATGGGAGCTAAAGAGACCATCGTTCGGGTGCGAAACCCTGAATATTCTAACTCTTATTTCAAGGAAAAGAATATTCTCGGCTTTTCTCTTATCGTTAACCCTGAGCTCTTGGCTGCCCGCGCTATCGCGAATATCATTGACTTTCCCAACGCCCTCTCTGTCGAACGTTTCTTTGGTGGACGGGTCAGCTTGATGGAATTCACTGTTAAATCCTCCAGTGGTCTTTGCCAAATGCCCATTTCTGATTTTCGGAAAAAATTTGGCAATGTCATTGTCTGTGCGATAGAAAGGGATCATCAAATTATCATTCCAAGCGGTGACATGACTGTACAGGATAAAGATAGAATCTTTGTCACTGGTAACCGTGTTGACATGATGCTCTTCCATAATTATTTCAAGTCTCGTGCTGTGAAGAGTCTTCTTATTGTTGGAGCTGGTAGAATTGCCTATTATCTACTAGGTATCCTCAAAGACAGTCGTATCGATACCAAGGTTATTGAAATCAATCCTGAAATCGCCAGTTTCTTTAGCGAGAAATTCCCAAATCTCTATATCGTTCAAGGAGATGGTACCGCAAAAGATATCCTGCTGGAAGAAAGTGCTCAAAACTATGATGCCGTTGCGACTCTAACAGGAGTCGATGAGGAAAATCTGATTACCTCTATGTTCCTTGACAGGGTAGGTGTACAAAAAAATATCACCAAGGTCAATCGTACCAGTCTCCTCGAGATTATCAATGCGCCTGATTTTTCAAGTATCATCACACCTAAAAGCATCGCTGTAGATACGATTATGCACTTTATTCGTGGTCGTGTTAATGCCCAGTATTCAGACCTTCAAGCCATGCACCATCTAGCCAATGGCCAAATCGAAACCCTGCAATTTCATATCAAGGAAGCTAATAAAATGACTGCCAAACCTCTTTCTCAACTCAAACTGAAAAAAGGGGTTCTTATTGCAGCTATCATTCGAAAGGGCAAGACTATTTTCCCTACTGGGGGGGATATGTTGGAAGTTGGAGACAAGCTCCTAGTAACAACTTTGTTGCCAAATATCACCAAGATTTATGACTTGATCGCGAGGTAAGAAATGAATAAAAGTATGATTCGTTACCTCCTTTCAAAATTACTTTTGATTGAAGCTGTTCTTCTTTTGGTTCCTGTGTCTGTCGCTCTCTATTACCGTGAATCGAGCCAAGTCTTTACGGCCCTCTTTTCAACAATAGGGATTCTCGTATTACTAGGCGGTTCAGGAATTTTACAAAAGCCCAAAAATCAACGGATTTATGCCAAGGAGGGAGTCTTGATTGTTGCCCTCTGTTGGATCCTTTGGTCCTTCTTTGGCGGTCTCCCCTTTGTCTTTGCTAGACAAATTCCCAGCGTTATCGATGCCTTTTTTGAAATCAGTTCTGGCTTTACAACTACTGGAGCAACTATTCTGAATGACGTTTCAGTTCTCAGCCGCTCCCTCCTCTTCTGGCGAAGTTTTACCCACTTGATTGGAGGGATGGGGGTGCTTGTTTTTGCACTTGCTATTATGGATAATGCCAAGAATAGCCACCTAGAAGTGATGAAGGCTGAGGTTCCTGGCCCTGTTTTTGGCAAGGTTGTATCCAAACTAAAAAACACTGCCCAGATTCTCTATCTCCTTTATCTAGCTCTCTTCTCCCTCTTTGTCATCATCTATTATCTAGCTGGCATGCCCCTATTTGATAGTTTTGTCATTGCCATGGGAACAGCAGGTACCGGAGGATTTACCGTCTATAACGACGGGATTGCTCACTATGGTAGCTCACTGATTACCTATCTGGTTAGTATCGGAGTTTTGGTTTTTGGGGTAAATTTCAATCTCTACTACTACCTTATGCTCCGTCGCGTCAAAGCCTTCTTTGGTGACGAAGAACTTCGTGCTTACTTGGTCATCGTGCTGGTTTCTACAGGCTTGATTAGCCTTAATACCCTCTATCTCTACCCAGGATTTTCCAAGAGCTTTGAAATGGCCTTCTTCCAGGTTTCCAATATCATTACAACGACTGGTTTTGGTTACGGAGATATTACCAACTGGCCCCTCTTCTCCCAGTTTATCCTTCTCTTCCTCATGGGAATCGGTGGTTCTGCTGGTTCAACCGCAGGTGGACTCAAGGTTATTCGAGGCCTTATCCTTTCAAAAATTGCCAAAAATCAAATTTTGTCAATCCTATCGCCCCACCGTGTTTTGACCCTCCATGTTAATAAAACGGTGATTGACAAGGATACCCAGCATAAGATTCTCAAGTACTTTGTCATCTATGCTATGATTTTGCTTGCGCTTATCTTTATTGTCAGCCTAGATAGCAATGATTTTCTGGTTGTGACCAGTGCTGTCTTTAGCTGTTTCAATAATATAGGACCTATTCTAGGAACCACTTCTAGTTTCTCAATCTTTAGTCCTATCTCAAAAATTCTCCTCTCCTTTGCAATGATTGCAGGTCGATTAGAGATTTACCCAATCCTACTTCTCTTTATGAAGAGAACTTGGTCTAAGAGATAAAATACAACCACACCTTGTGTCTTACAAAGTGTGGTGTTTTTCTTTATCCCAAAACTAATTCATCACTAACTAGACTTTGACCACTATTTTTCTGGAAGAGATGCATGAGATCTTCAACTGTTAGATTCTTTTTCTCTTCTCCTTTGACATCCACCACTATCTTGCCTTGATAGAGCATAACGAGACGATTTCCGTATTCAATCGCATGGTTCATATCATGGGTAATCATCAAAGTCGTCAACTGATGGTGTTCCACAATCTTTTGCGTCAAATCCATCACCATTTGACTAGTTTTCGGGTCAAGTGCCGCAGTATGTTCATCCAAAAGCAAAAGTTTAGGTTTCACTAGAGCTGCCATGACTAGGGTCAAGGCCTGTCTTTGTCCTCCTGAGAGGTATTGAGTATCCACTTTCAAGCGGTTTTCAAGACCAATATTCAACTCCTTCAAGGCCTCTTGGAACTGGATTCTATCCTTCTCCTTCACACCCCAACTAAGCCCTCTCTTCTGCCCGCGTCTCAAGGCAATAGCCATATTCTCCTCAATCGTCAAACGAGAAGCTGTTCCCATCTTAGGATCTTGAAAAACACGGGCGATATCCTTGGCTCTCTTTCTGACACTCAGATTTTTAATGGATTTGCCTGCCAATAAAAGGTCCCCTTCATCCACCGATAGATTGCCAGCCAAGATATTCATCAAAGTGGATTTCCCTGCTCCATTTCCACCGATTACAGAGATAAAATCTCCCTCTTCAACCTCTAAATCTAATCCTTTGAGGACATGGTTCTCATTGACCGTCCCTGCTTCAAATGTTTTGTGAATATTTTCAAGTGTTAACAAACTTGCCATAACTTTCTCCTCCTATTCATTTCTCAATTTCAGACCACGAATCTTTAATCTTTTTTGCAATTCTGGTGCAAATAAAACTAAGGCTAACAAGATTGCATTAAAGAGACGAACTAGATTTTGATCTAGATTTGGAATTTCATAGATATTTAAAATAATCAAACGGTATACAATAGCACCGATTCCGATGGATAACAAGCGACCTCCAATGGTCAAGTCGTGTATCAAGACTTCCGCAATAATGACTGCACTCAAACCAACAACGATGGTTCCTGTCCCAGAAGTCACATCTGAAAATCCATCATTTTGGGCAAACAAGGAACCACATAGGGCAATCAAGCCGTTTGAAATCATGTAACCAACAATCTTCATGGTGTCTACATTGACCCCATTGGCCTCACTCATCGGAATATTGTCCCCAGTCGAACGCAAGACCAAGCCAATCTCTGTTTTCATCAAAAGAGTCAAGACCAAACAAACAAGTAAGAGACAGGCCAAACTGAATGAGAAAACAGCTTCTTCATTTGTCAGTCCCAAGCTAGCCAACTGTTTAAAGACAGTTGAAGAATCTCCCAAGGAAAGATTGGGCACACTTCCCATGATTTTAATATTGATTGAATAAAGCCCTGTCAAGGTCACAATACCTGTCAAGAGAGCTGGAATTTTCATCTTGGTGTGGAGCATTCCTGATACCAGACCTGCTACCATACCTGCCAGCAAAGCAAGTACAGTCGCAATCCAAGGATTTGTCCCTGCCTGTATCTGAGATGCGACGACAGCCGCCCCCAGTGGAAAGGCTCCTTCAGCAGTCATATCCGCAATATCCAAAATACGGAAAGTCAAGTAGACCCCAATCGCCATAATCGACCACAACAAACCTTCTGATAAACTAGATAACACAAAATTCATCTTAAACCTCCTTATTCCTTGCCTTCTAACTTACTAATATCAATTCCCAATGCATCTGCCATTTCTTGATTGGTATGCAATTCCAGTTTTTCAGGCAACTCAACTGCTATATTTTCTGGCTTTTCACCTTTTAAAACACGAATCAGCATGCGAGCTGTCTGTCTTCCCAATTCTTCATAATTGGTTCCGTAGTTATACAAACCACCAACAGCAATCATTTCTGTTGAACCACCAAATACTGGAACCTTGTGTTTAATAGAAACCTGCTTGACTGTTTCCATGGTTGATGAAATGATATTATCCGTTGGTACAAAAATCATATCCACCTCTGCCATCAAGCTTTCTGCTGCCGCCTTGACATTGTTACTGTCCAAGATTGTTTTTTCAACAACGGTAAAGCCTTTTTCTTCCAGAAGGCGCTTAGCTTCATCCTTTTGGACAACTGAATTTGGCTCGCTCTGAGTATAGAGGATTCCAATCGTTTTAGCTTTTGGCAACACTTTCTTTATCAAATTGATTTGGGTTGAAATGGCATCTGATGACTGGTCACTTGTCCCAGTCACATTGCCCCCAGGGTGTTCTCTTGACTCAACCAACTTGGCACTGACAGGATCTGTTACCGCTGAAAAGATAACAGGTGTCGTTTGTGTTGTATTGGCCAAGCTCTGAGCAGAAGGCGTTGCGATAGCTAGAACGACATCACTAGATTCTGCTAGTTGCTGGGAAATTGTTTTAAGATTTCGTTGCTCTCCCTGTGCATTTTGCAAATCAATCTCGATATTTTTCCCTTCAACATAGCCTTGCTTAGCCAGCTCATCCACAAAACCTTCTCTAGTAGCGTCTAGGGACTGGTGGGTAATAAATTGCGAAATACCGATACGAAAAACATCTTTTTTCTTATCTGCCTTCAACTGATGCAAACTGATCAGAGAGATCAAGAGAATCCCCACTACCAAGAGGGGGGCTAGTAATTTTCGAACAACTTTCATAATGAAACTCCTTCTCAGAAAAGATAAAACAAAAAACCGCCTAGATAATATCTAAACGGATACTTGAAATAATCTAACAAGTAACAAGTTACAACTTAGCTAGTCCATTTAGATATTCATCTATATGGACCACAATCAAAAATCTTAGCCACATAGATACAAACAAATTGCTTGAACTGTTTGCATCCATGGTAATATGTCTACAAACACTATCTAAAGTAGCTAAAGTAAAAGTTTTGATTCATCGTTACAGCTTGTTTCTTATTCATTTCTTTTTCTGCTTTCTTTTTTGATGTTTCCTATCTTACCACCTTTTTCATCACCTGTCAAGAATATTTCAGAATTTTTTAAAATTTTTCGAAAATTCTTTCATAATTCTTTCATAATTCTTTCATAATTCTTTCAATCAATTCTTTTAGGATGACTTCAAAGATTTGCCCATTAGACAAAATAGAACGATTTGAAGACTTTTATGGTATTCAGTTGTACTAGAGTTTTTTAAAAGTGTTTTGATGGCTTGTATTTCTTCTTTGGTTGATTTCATATCACTATTATATAATGCATTTTGATTTTAGTGTAGTATTAAACTGACTCTTGGCAGTCGGACAAAAAACCGACAGTTATTTTATACTGTTTAAAACCATTAGTCAATACGACAATCTCTTTACTTTTCGGTTATCAACTCTGTAGATTGCTAACATATCCAAAATAAGCTAAGTATCCCGAGGATAGGCAACAGAAATGAATTATTTATACTCTGGATACCACTTCAAATCACGAACTGCTTTGGCCATATCTGTTTCCTTAGCGCGTGCAAGACCTTGCTCTTGTGCTTTTTTAGCGACTGCTTCTGCTACTTTAATAGAAACATCTGCTACATACTTGAATGGTGGCAAGACAGGAGCTCCTGGTTGGCCTGGATCGACAATACCACTCAATGAATGCGCCGCTGCTCCAATCATTTCATCAGTCAAAAGACTTGCTTCAGAAGCCAGCATACCTAGACCAAGACCTGGGTAAATCAGGGCATTATTTGCTTGACCAATCACATAGTCTACACCTTTGTAAGAAACCGTATCTGCAGGAATTCCTGTTGCGACAAAAGCTTTGCCATCTGACCATTCAATCAAATCTTTGGCACTAGCTTCTGCCAATTTAGTTGGATTTGACAAAGGGAAGATCATTGGATGTTCTGTGTTTTCACACATAGCTTCTACTATTTCTTTAGTGAAGGTATTAGGCTGAGTTGAAGTTCCTACAAGAATGGTTGGCTTCACAGTCTTCACTACTTCAAGCAGGTCAGTCAACTTATCTGCGTTACTAAAGTCAGCACGTTTCTTAGCAAATGGTTTTTGCTCTGGTGTCAAGTCATCCATGTCATCAAAGAGAAGACCTTGTTTATCAACCAT
The DNA here is from genome assembly GCF_003942865.1 of Streptococcus mitis. Taxonomy (GTDB): domain Bacteria; phylum Bacillota; class Bacilli; order Lactobacillales; family Streptococcaceae; genus Streptococcus; species Streptococcus mitis_BI. The sequence goes on from NZ_RJNZ01000013.1 coordinate 23,150, forward strand.
AAAGAACCGTTTATAGGCTTCTTCTTCAGAAAGACCTTCACTTACCATTTCACGAAGAATACGAGAGGCAATTCCTGCACCCGCAGTACCACCACCATAGCAAAGATAAACTTGATCTGTTAATTTTTCACCACTAATATCCAGCGAACCAAAGATACCACCCAAGGTAACGATTCCTGTACCTTGAATATCATCATTAAAGGTCGGAATTTGTTTCCGGTATTTTTCAAGAATATTGGCTGCATTCAAGCGGCCGAAGTCTTCCCAGTGAAGGTAGAGTTTAGGAAAGAGACGTTCTGCTGTTTGAACAAATTGGTCAATGAAGTCGTAGTAACGATCTCCGCGGACCCGTTCGTGACGATTTCCTAAGTAATTAGGATTGTTACGAAGTTCTTCGCGGTTAGTCCCTGCATCAATGACTAAAGGAAGGACCATCGAAGGATCGATTCCAGCAGCACCCGTATAGACCATCAATTTCCCAACAGAAATATCGACACCATTTGTTCCCCAGTCGCCAATTCCAAGGATTCCTTCTGCATCTGTTACAACAATGAGACGAATCTCGCGACCCCCGGCAGCGTTTTTCAAAGTAGCTTCAATATTTTCAGGATGATTAATATCAAGATATCCCGCATATTGGGGATCTACAAAAAGATCACTATAGCCTTCAATCGTATCTGCAATGGTTGGATCATATACAATTGGATTGAATTCTTCCAAATGTTGAGAAAAGAGGTAATAGAAAAGAGTCCTGTTGGTATTAAAAATTTCCATTAGGAAAAGACGTTTTTCCAAATCATTGGCTTTTGTTTGCATTTGTGCATAAGTTTGCGCCGCTTGTTCTTCAATCGTTTGAACATACGGTGGCAGTAAACCAATAAGGCCTAGTTCCTTTCGCTCCTCTAAGGTAAAGGCAGTACCTTTATTGAAGAAAGGATTGTTTAAAATATCATGTGCAGTCATAGTGCAACCTCCTTTTTACTTATATTATACCACATGAAACGGATTGTTCGTAAAACGTTGTTGTTTAAATAATACAATTGTATACGCATATGTTATAAATTTCTGAACTCATCAAACTCTCGATGATCTCTCTTTACTAAAAGTCTCGAGTAAAATAAACCAATCATACAAATTTACAATCCTAATTAAAATAAATATCATATAGGTATTTTATGTAATACTTCGTATTTTTTAAGGTGTTTTTTTGTCATATAAAACTTGTATTCTATTTATATGACAACTAAAAACTATTTACAACAATATATTTCCCAAAAAGTGAAATATTTTCGAACACATAATAAAATGAGCCAGGAAGAACTTTCGGAACAAGCAGGACTCGGGCTTAAGTATATCAATCAACTTGAAAACCAAAATGTGAATCTGACCATTCACAGTCTTGAAAAAGTGATTGACGCCCTAGAAATGACCCCAGAGGAATTTTTCAATTTTGATAGCCTTGAATCAACCTCTGATAAGAGTGACAATCTTTCACTCAAAAGAATCAACATGAAGATTAAACAGCTCCCTATTGATAAACGAGAAAAAATGTTGGTCATTTTTGAGAGTATCTTAGATAATCTTTGAGATCCCTGACTCACTTACATTTTAACTGGTGAATACTCATATAGTCAAATTGTAGGATACGGATAAAAATTATTTATCTGCTGTTTTCCACTTATTTTCCTTCTCCAACTAATGAAAGTGAACCCATATGAATTTAAAAGATCTACAATATTTTTATGACCTCTGCCAGCTTCAATCCTATACGGAAGTAGCAAAACAACATAAAGTCAGCCAACCATCTATTTCTTATGCTATCAAGCGCTTAGAGAAATCCTTTAACTGCAAATTGATTCACCATGACCCCTCTCATCGTTCCTTCAAGCTAACTCCTCAAGGACAAATCCTTCTAAAGCATACAGAACTGATTTTACCTGAGGTCATTTCTACTCGCAAAGAAATTAATCGCTCCTTGGCACAATACTCTACTGTAGGATTCCCTCCTATTATCATTCAGTATCTCTTTGCTGCCTTAAACGAAAAAGATAAATTCGATTTTTTAAAAAAGATACGCCCTATCCGCGGTGGCTCCGTAGAGTTATTAAACCTTCTCCTTAAGGGAGACCTTAATGCAAGCCTACTCGGTTTAATTGAACCTCTCAATTATCCTTCAATAGAGACACACGAGCTATTTCATAAAGAACTGTATGTCGTTTTATCTAAGAACCATCCTTTTGCCACTGTTCCTTCCCTCGCTTTTGAAGAATTAGTAGATCAATCCTTTATACTCTTAGACGAACACTTTGTTCACCTGAAAGCTTTTGAAACGCTTAATCAGAAGCATCAAAACAAGGCAGAAATATTCTTTAAGACTGATGACATTGTCATTCTTAAAGAACTTTTAAAGAAAGGGATTGGCCTTAGTTTACTGGCTGATATCGCACTTTCTGATGAAGATGATGATTTAATAAAGATTCCTCTTATACCGAAGGATAAGATAACTTTTACAGTTTATTACGCTTACCTTAAATCAGCTACACCGTCATCAGAAATAGAAGCCTTATTTAAACTCCTTAAATCATATGAATAGAAAAAACTCTAACTATCAATGAACTGATAGCTAGAGTTTTTTACATTGTAGATATTATACTCAATGAAAATCAAAAAGCAAACTAGGAAACTAGCCGCAGGCTGTACTTGAGTACGGTAAGGCGACGCTGACGTGGTTTGAAGAGATTTTCGAAGAGTATTAGATTATAGTAGATTGAAGCTAGAGTAATACGCCACGACTTCTAAAACTTTTCTAGAAATTAATTTGACTTTCCTAATCGAGTTGTTAAGATTTTATTTCATCTCACTATAGTTCAATGATTTTCTAAGAATTCTATTTCTTTCGAAAACTCTTTCAAAGTTTTTTTCAAATCAATCCAACAAAAAAAGGTTTATAATTTCCATAAAAGTTGACATGGAAATTATAAAACCATTATTAGTTTAACCCTTGTTGGTAACGCGTCAATTCCGCTTGATTAGCCCAAACATAATGACCTGGACGAATTTCTACCATAGATGGCTTATCTGTCTCATAATCATGTTGATCTGGATCATATACTTTCAAGACCTTCTTGCGTTCCAAGATTGGATCTGGGATAGGAACAGCAGATAAGAGGGATTGAGTATATGGATGAATTGGATTGTTAAACAACTCTTCTGTCTCTGCAACTTCAACAATAACACCTTTATAAATAACTGCTATACGATCTGAAATAAAGCGAACAACCGACAAATCATGAGCAATGAAAAGATAAGTCAAGCCTAACTCTTTTTGGAATTTCTTAAGCAAGTTCAAAACTTGGGCACGCACAGAAACGTCCAAGGCTGAAATTGGCTCATCTGCAATAACGAAATCAGGCTCCATAACAAGGGCACGGGCAATCCCGATACGCTGACGTTGACCACCAGAAAACTCATGTGGGTAACGGGTCAAGTGTTCTTTTAAAAGCCCAACTTCATGAATCATCTTTTGAACTTTTTCTTGTCTATCTTCTTCATCTTTAAACAAATGGTAGTTATAAAGACCTTCCGAGATAATGTAATCAACTGTCGCACGCTCATTCAAGCTGGCTGCAGGGTCTTGGAAAATCATCTGAATACGACGAATCAGCTCTGATGATTCCTTATGTGATTTTTTCCCATTAATCTTCTGACCATCAAAGATAATTTCACCTTTGCTTGTATTGTTCAAACCAATAATAGCACGACCAATGGTTGTTTTTCCACTACCGGATTCACCTACAAGAGAGAATGTCTCTCCCTTGTTGATAAAGAAGTTTGCATTTTTAACTGCAACAAACTTCTTACTTCCTTCACCGAAGGAAATTTCTAAATCTTTAATTTCTACTAATTTTTCAGACATTTCCTTCCTCCTAGTCTTCTAGATGAGCAAAGCCCATTTTATCACGAATCTTGTCATGCAAATCTGCTATAACTCCTGGTTTTTCAACTTTAGGAGCATTTTCATGAAGCAACCAAGTCTTAGCCCAGTGAGTATCACTAACAGAAAACTTAGGTGCTTTTTGTTCAAAGTCAATTTGCATAGCATAATCTGAACGAAGGGCAAAAGCATCACCTTTCAACTCAGTATAAAGAGATGGCGGTGTTCCTGGGATAGAGTATAATTCACCTTTATCATCAGCAAGCTGAGGTAAGCTAGATAAGAGACTCCAGGTATATGGATGGCGTGGGTCGTAGAAGACTTCCTCAACAGTTCCATATTCTACAATTTCCCCAGCGTACATAACCGCTACTTTATCTGCAATACTTGCTACCACACCAAGGTCATGTGTGATAAAGATAATGGTAAAGTGGTACTCATTTTGCAAGGTTTTAAGCAAATCAATAATTTGTGCTTGAATAGTTACGTCAAGGGCAGTTGTAGGTTCATCACAGATTAAGATATCTGGACGACAAGCAAGAGCTATCGCAATAACAATACGTTGACGCATCCCACCAGAATATTGGAAAGGATATTCTTCAAAACGTTTCTCAGCTTCTGGAATTCCGACTTTTTTCATATAGTCGATTGCCATTTCTTTAGCTTCCTTGGCTGTTTTTCCTTGGTGTTTAACGATAACTTCTGTAATTTGGCTACCGATTGTATTGATTGGATCCAAACTTGTCATAGGATCTTGGAAGATGGTCGCAATTTTAGCACCACGAATCTTCTCCCACTCCTTGTTAGAAGCCAGAGCAGTCAAGTCTTGTCCACGATAGTCGATACTTCCTTGAGCAATCCGCCCATTATCTTCTAACATTCCTGTAAAAGTTTTTGTTAATACAGATTTACCAGAACCAGACTCACCTACCAAGGCAAGAACTTCCCCTTCAATCAAATCCAGAGACACTCCTCGGATAGCCGTTAACACTTTGTCACGAACGTCAAATTCCACGACAATATCGCGAGCAGTCAATATTACATTATTTTCTTTTGTCATATTTACTCCTATCTATGTGTACGTGGATCACTAGCATCCGCTAAGTTTTGACCAACAACAAAGAGAGATAAGGATACCAAAATCAATGTTGTTAATGGAATCCAGAATAGGTAAGCGTTGGTCGTAACGTTTTGTGAATAGTCTGAAATCAAACGTCCCAAACTTGGAACTGTCACAGGTAGTCCTAATCCAAAGAAGGAAAGGAAGGCTTCATAAGAGATAAAGCTTGGCAACATCAATGTCATAGTAGATACAATAACAGATACCAATTGTGGCATAATATTTTTGACGATGATTTTAAAGGTAGGTGTTCCAAGAGTTTGAGAAGCGAGGTTGTATTCTAAATCACGATAACGCATGATTTGGATACGAATCATATAAGCAATCCCAATCCAAGTTGTCACACTCATGGCAAAAATCAAATTCCAGAAACCAGCACCAATTGAGTACGTCAAGACAATAACAATCAAGAGAGATGGAATGTTTGAAATAATGTTATAAACTTCCATCATGATACGGTCAACGGATTTTGAAATTCCCCAAATTCCACCAACAATAACACCAATTATAAGGTTAATAAAAGTAGCAATTACAGAGATGAGGATAGAGTTACGCGCACCAAACCAAACCCCATCAAACAAGGATTTACCATTACTATCTGTACCAAACCAATGTTCAGCGTTAGGCTTGATAAAGCGAGCACTGAAGTCATTTACCTTACTTACATCGTTGAAATCAAAATCTGAGAACATTGGGTAAATAAAGCTCATTAAAATAATAGCGACCAAAATACCTAGCATAGCAACTGTCGATTTTTTCTTCAAAAACTGTCTGAAGACAGATCCCCAGTATGAATAAGCTGGTGCATCAATCGTTTCAGAGGCAAAATCGTCACGTTTTACAAACTGAAATTTTTCTTTATCGATTGTTGACATTATTTGCCTCCTTTCTCTGTCAATTTAATACGTGGGTCAAGCATTGTCATCCAGATATCCCCTACAAAGAGTGAGAAGATAGAAATACATGTGAAGATGAAGACAAGACCAACTACCATCGAGTTATTTGACGCCTTAACAGAGTCAATCAACATTTTACCCATACCTGGGAAGGCGAAGACTGTTTCAGTAAGGGTTGCACCACCGATAACCCCGATAACGGCACCAGGAATACCTGAAACCAAAGGAACCATTGCGTTTTTAAAGATATGTTTGTTTGAAATTTCTTTTTCAGACAAACCTTTGGCACGAGCAAAACGAACGAAGTCTTGAGATTGCAAATCAATCATGTAACGACGAATCCAGATAGCTGTACTTGGTGCTCCTAGCAACCCTAGAATAACTGCTGGCAAGACATAAGAACGCCAATCTCCAGCACCCAAGATAGGGAACGAATCTGGAAGACCAATAGATGAGCCAATCAAACGAACGATATAAACCAAGGCAATCGTTGGAAGAGCAAGCAAGAAGGTCAAAGCACCTGTCGAGAAGCTGTCAATCCAAGTATTCTTGTGTCGAGCCATAGCAGACCCAAGAGGGATTGCAATAGCATACGAAATAATCAAACCAATTAATCCAGCAACAGCAGAGCTTGCAATCATTGATGGATACTGATAGTTGCTCTCTGTAGCTGTATATGGATCATTTTTACCATAGTTGGCTACCTCACGAGCGTCTGCCTGACTAGGTGATTTATAAGTACGTGAGTAAATATCTACAGATGAAGTCTTCTTACCAGTAGGGAATTGAACTTGTCCAGTCTTTGTTTGTCCCTGACCTTGTGTAATGACTTGAAGTACGGGAGTGTTTGCATAAGTTGGGTAAGAATCACCTAAATTAACATTCACAAAGTTTTGGTGTACAAATGGGAATTGGTTGTTAAAATACAACAGATACTTATGTTTTGTACCTGAACCAACCAACGACCAGCCGATAGCAGGGTCATTTTCAAAGCGAAGATAGCGTTCTAAGTTTGGATTTTCAGGGTCTTGAATCTTGTTTGTATGATCAATATCAAGCAAGTTAGCATAGAATTTGAAAACACGTTCAAAAATCGGAATTTCACGCGTAGCATAGAACTGACCACTCTCTGAGAATACACCTAGTGTCCAGCCATTACCTAATTGGTTAATGTATTTCTCATAAATCGCTTTATTGCTATCATTAGCATCAACTGTTACCGATGAATCTAATTTACTAGCTTTTTCTTGCAGCTCCTTGGTATCGTAGTACTCGATATAGCCCATACGCTCATAAACAGTATTTTCATAATTATCCCGTTTATCTGGAGTGGTTGCAATCTTATTATAGTTAGTGTCCTGTTTAAAAATCAATTTACGAGGTACCATCGTATAGATAATCGTGTAGGTTAAAGTTGTCACCAAGAAAATAGACAACAATGAACGCAAGACACGCATAAAAATATATTTCTTCATATCGTTTCCTTTTTAAATCCCAAAAGAACCTTCTCCTCATGGAGAGAAAGTTCTCTTGAGAGTTATTTATTTAACGTGTTTAGTCAATTCTTTTTGAACTTTTTCGTTTGATTCTTTTTTCTCTTTGAGCCATTTCTCACGAGCTTGTTCATAATCAGCCTTTGTTACAACCTTATCTTGTAACTGAATATATTTGAAGTAGACATCTGAACCTTTATCTCCAGATTGGCTATAAGAAGCTGAGAATGGTACAACACGAGAAATAAATGGTGCAGCACCACTAGAAGACATCGCTGGCAAGAAGAGTGAGCTGTCTGTCAACCAAGCTTGAGCAGCTGCATATTTTTCATAACGCTTGTTAAGATCACTTGTTTCTTTTCCAGCTTCATCGAGCAATTTATCGTAATCTTTCATACCAACTTTTGCTGCAGCTGCATTTGATGGGTCATCATACCCCATATAAGTTTTCGTTTGCTCACTATTAGTTGATTTAAGGATATCAAGATAAGTTGATGGATCTTCATAGTCAGGATTCCATCCAACAGCACCTGAAAGGTCCCAATCCTCAGCCGCCGCATTAGCTGCATAATAAGTTACATTAAAGAATTCATCTTTAGAAATTTGTTGAATATCGATGACAACATTTTCTTCACCTAAAACTTTTTCAACTGATTGTTTGAACGACTGAATACGTGCGATATAGTTTTTAGACGCTTGGTCTACTGGAACATCCAAATGGATAGGGAATTTCACTCCTTCTGCTTCCAGAGCAGTTTTAGCTTTAGCAAATTCTGCTTTAGCTTTGTCAGCGTTAAAGAGACCGTCTTGACCATCAGCAAAGTTTACATTTTTCCACTCATCTCCATAAGTCGTAACTTTTTCAGCAACCAAGTCACCGAAAGTTTTTTCACCTGCAGAAACAAAGTCTGGTTTCACAAATAGATTACGAACTGCTAGAGGAGCACCTTCTTTACCGTTAACTTGAGCAGAATAAGCTGTACGATCAAAGGCAAAGTTCAAGGCTTGGCGGAAGTCTTTGTTAAGAAGAGCTTTCTTAGTAGATGTTTTCTCATCATCTGTTGTTTTAGAGGTATATTTGTAATTTTGACGATCGATATTTACACCTAAACCTCCAACACCAGCTCCTGACGGAGTGTAGAAAATATTATCTTTGTATGACTCTTCTACCTTCGAGAAGTTTGAACTTGTTGGGTAAAGACGAGCATAACTATAAGCTCCACTTGTAAAGTTACGTTCAAGCGATTCTTGGTCTGAACCATCAAAGTATGCAAGTGTGACTGTATCTAAATGAACATTCTCTTTATCCCAGTACTGCTCATTCTTAGCAAATTCGATAGAAGATTTAGCAGTCAAACCTTTAAGCAAGAAAGGTCCGTTGTAAAGTAAGGATGTAGGATCTGTTGCTTTAGCAAAATCAGAACCTTTTGATTTTTCAAATTCTTCGTTTAACGGCCAGAAAATTGAGTAAGCCATCTTAGAATTCCAGTATGGTTCTGGTTGGTTCAAAGTATACTCAAGAGTATAATCATCGACCGCTTTAATACCTACTGTAGAGAAATCTTTTGAATTACCTGTCAAATAGTCAGATAAACCTTTAACAGAAGTTTCAGCTAGGTAAAGCGCTTCTGATTTTTTATCTGCCGCATGTTTCAATCCATTCACGAAATCTTTAGCAGTCACTTCAGCATATTCTTCACCATCAGATGTCATCCATTTTACACCTTTACGAATTTTGTAGGTATAAGTCAATCCATCTTTTGATACAGACCAGTCTTCTGCAACCGCAGGAGTCAAGTTCCCGTATTTGTCATTTGTAAAGAGGCCATCGATTCCGTTTGAAGTAGCCACTTTCGTACTCTGTTTTCCAGAGATAAGATAGTCCAATGTTTCTGGATCAGCTGAATAAACATAGCCATAGGCTTTTGGAGCTGTCGAATCAGATGATTTCGAATTTCCACAAGCAACTAACACACCTGTTGCTAGTAAAGCAACTCCTGCTGCAACAAATACTCTACTTTTTTTCATGTTTGTAACTCCTATTGAAAAATTTTAGCATATTGGAAATTATAACATATATCTTCTAAAAAGTAAACGAATTTTCAGAATATTTAGGCGCATTTCTACCAAAAAAATTTTATTTGTCAAGTTTTTTCACTTTTTCATTTCATTTCATGAAAAAGTTACTCTAGAAATAGCTCCCTAAAAACCTTTAAATTCATACTTTCCTTACATTTTTATTTATAGACATAAAACTCATTTTTGTAAACCATTTTTTTGATTAAGAAACTATTGACGTAGACAAATTTTCAAGGTATAATAGTAAGAGTTATGGCGGTATAGCCAAGTGGTAAGGCACGGCTCTGCAAAAGCTTGATCGTCGGTTCAAATCCGTCTACCGCCTTCTATAACTTGATTTATCAGGTTTCAAATGAACAGAAAGCCCAATTTAAGGGGCTTTTTTCTTTTTCTTCTGATAAATAAGCATGATTTTAAAAAACTTTTGAGACTACGTTTTTCGAGGACACAATTCCCCCTTTTGAAATCAACTGAAAAAAGCTTCGTCACGCCTGGTGACAAAAGCCTCTAGTTTACTCTGTTTCTTCTTCTATTTCAACTTCGGTAATTTGGACTTTTACCTTGGTAACACGTCCATTTTTCACCTTATCATTGATTAGGATAAGCTGTTTGTTTTGGCTGACTAATTCATAACTGAGTTTCTCAGTCGTTGGAATGGTCCCCACTCCTGTCAAATAGTAACCAGCGATGGTATCAACATCATCACTTTCCAGTTCAACATCAAAGTAGTCATTAAAATCATTGAGATTCATGGTACCTTGAACAATGTAAGTATCCTCACCGATTTGATGAACATCTATTGCCGCTTTATCTGTTTCGTCATCGATTTCCCCAACGATTTCCTCTAAGAGGTCTTCTAGGGTCACCAAACCAGCCATCCCACCGTATTCATCCAGCAAGATTGCCATTTGTCTTTGGGTATTGCGCAGTTCTTTTAACAAATCATCCACAAAAATAGTTTCAGGAACAAAAAGTGGATCTTGTAAGATTCTCTTCCAAACAATATTGTCAAAACCGTCCACAAAGCCCGCCTTAAGGAGACTCTTGGTGTGAATAATCCCAATCACATTATCCTTATCCCCATCATAGACAGGGATACGAGAATAATTTTGTTTTAAAATACTTTGGATGATGGTTTGACTATCATCCTGAATATCCACCATAAAGGCATCCGTTCGAGGAACCATGACTTCTCTGGCCATTAATTCGTCCAGTGAAAAAATCCCTTGTAACATCTCAATTTCGTCAGCATCTAGTGTTTCTTCACTATTGGTCAACATGTACTCAATTTCATCACGGGTCATTTTTTCATCAGCGTCGTCAAAGGTCATAGGAGTCAAGCGACTCAAGAGATTGGTAGATGCAGACAAGAGCCAAACAAAGGGACTAACTAGTTTCCCAAGCCCAATGATAACTGGCGCTGTACGAATCGCCAAGGCATCCTTTAGATTAAGAGCGATTCTCTTAGGATACAATTCCCCAAAAACGATGGAAATATAAGTCAAAAATGCTAAAGATAGAAAACTTGCAGCGGCATAAGCTGTTTCGCCATTTCCAAGCCAGGATGCAATTTCTCGTCCCAGAGCGTCTGCCAAACTCGCCCCTGATAAGATCGTAATCAGGGTAATCCCTACTTGAATGGTTGATAAAAAGTGGTTAGGATTTTCTAGTACCTTCAACAGACGGATATAGCGTCTATCTCCTTCTTCTGCCTTTTGTTCAACACGCGCACGGTTAAGTGAAACCATGGCCATTTCTGTGGCTGAGAAAAAGGCATTTAATATTGTCAAAATAAACAATAAAACAAATTGTAGCAACAAATTCTGACTACTTGGGTCTTCCATAGTTCTTCTCCTAAAATAGTATCTTATCCTTTATTATATCACAAAATATAATCCAGTACATATTATTTTTTCTCATACTCTTCGAAGGTCTCTTCAAACCACGTCAGCTTTATCTGCAACCTCAAAGCTGTGCTTTGAGCAACCTGCGGCTGGCTTCCTAGTTTGCACTTTGATTTTCATTGAGTATCAGTGTCTATTGTAGCACTGCTGAAACTAGTAAAAAAGAACTCCTATATCTACAAGTGACATAGGAGTTATGTTATCTTTTACTGAGTAACCGTTACTTCTCCAGTTCGGTAATCCAGTTGAAGCCCTTTTTGAACATTGGGAACTAGAACATTAAATTCTAATTCTCCGTCTGAAGACTTGGCTTCAATCTGTGAAGCTGAAGGAACTAAATCCTCGTTTGAAGCGTAATAAAGGGTTACACGGTAACGGACACGCCTGTTTTGGTCCAAGGCTTTACGCACCATGCTTTCATAGTAGTTTTGACCAGTCGAATCCTCAGCCTGTGCCTGATTTGCCCAGGCTGTTTGAACAGCAATGTTTTTAGGATTGCTTGTCGAGGCATCAAAACCATCCAAGCCACCGATTAATGCATAGCCTAACAAGTGACCTCTATCGACCGCATGGGTATAAGTACCCTTTAGATTCTTAACCTGATGCCAGCCTGGAGGAGTCCAAGAAGTCGAACCATTCCCAGTTTCTTCACGATTCTTGTACTGACGAGTAGCCTTAGACAAGAGCGCATTAGCTACGGTTGGTACCGTCTCCTTGCCCACTGTCTTTGTTTTATTATCAGCGTAGGGTTTACTTGAAACCTTGGCATCTAGATTTGTTTTATTACCATTGACGATAAAAGCACCTGAGCCATTCCACTCCAAGCCCCCTTTTATTTGACTCTTGACTGCGTCTGTTAAGACACTCTCTGCCAATGCTTGACTAGGAGCTTCAGACGCTTGTTTTTTCTGACTAACCTTTGTTTTAGGACTATTAGCTGTCGACTGCATCTGCTTGATATAATAGCTTCCCGCAGATAAAAGCAATAACACTAGCAGTCCGATCAGTGTCTGTCTTGTTTTTTTATCCATTTTTCTCCTTATCTCTAGAAAAAGACTGGTTCTCCAGCCTAATTTCCTGTAAATTTATGAATCAATTCCTGCCATTTTGCTGGAGACAGGATAGCCCATGGATCTTGACCCTTGCCCAAGATTCCATAACCTACCATTAAGCCGATACCTAAGGCTAGAGCACCTAAAAACAGTACCAAAATGACTAAAAGTAAACGCTTGATTACGTAGCTTGATCTCTTATTCATCTTCATCACTTGCCTCAATCCGCTGAATCTTAGCACCTAGCTGTGCCAACTTCTCATGAAAACGGTAGTAACCTCTATCCAAGTGAACCAATTTGCCAACTACAGTTTCTCCTTCTGCTACCAAACCTGTCAAAATCAAGGCAGCACTGGCACGAAGGTCAGTTGAAAGAACTTCTGCTCCCTGCAAAGGCTGTCCACCAACAATACGAGCTGTATCACGGATAATCTCAGAGTGCAAGCCCATGCGACGCATTTCTTCTAAGTGTTGGAAACGATTTTCAAAAACTGTCTCTATCATAGTTGATTCCCCTTTTGCGACGGTCATCAAGGCTGTAAATTGGGCCTGCATATCTGTGGGAAATCCTGGGTGGGGCAAGGTTTTCACATGGACAGCTTTTAGATTTTCTAGTTGAGAACGAACTCGAATTCCTTCAGTCTCCTCCGTCACTTCTACTCCCATTTCAAGCAATTTGGCAATCAAGGGACGGTTGTGCTCCCAAACAGCGTCTTTAATCAAGACATCACCACCAGTCATGGCAGCAGCCACCATAAAGGTTCCTGCTTCGATACGGTCTTGGACTACATTGTGAGTCGTACCGTGAAGTTTCTCAACACCGGTAATGGTAATGGTCTCTGTACCAGCACCCTTAACCTTAGCTCCCATTTCATTGAGGAGAATAGCTAGGTCCACAATCTCAGGCTCACGCGCAGCATTTTCAATCACTGTCACGCCATCAGCCAGAGTCGCTGCCATCATCAAGTTCTGCGTAGCACCAACACTTGGGAAGTCCATGTAGATATGAGCTCCATGTAAGCGATCAGCCTTGGCTTCGATATAACCAGCTGTCTGACTAATCTTAGCCCCCATAGCTTCTAGACCTTTCAAATGAAGATCAATAGGACGGCTACCAATCGTACAACCACCTGGCATGGATACCTTGGCATGACCTACACGGGCAAGAATTGGTCCCAAGACAACGATAGATGCACGCATCTTGCTGACATACTTATAAGGAGCTTCCTCAGTGATATCGCCAGTCGCGTCCACCTCAACAAGATGATCTTCTTCATTAAAATCCACCTTGGCATTTAAACCACGAACCACCTGATTCATCGTGAAAACATCTGACAAGATAGGAACATTCTGCAAGACGGTTTTTCCTTCACTTGCTAGAATAGTCGCTGCCAACAAGGGCAAAACAGCATTCTTTGCTCCTTCGATCGTAACACTTCCTACCAGACGATTATCGCCACCTTGAACCACAATTTTTTCCATACTTATTTCCTTTACTCTTGATTTTATAATAGTCCTCTAAGCGCTTCTTGCCACAACTGATATAGGCTGATAAAGAAAGAACTTATGATATAGCCCATTACAATGCTGAAAAAGGCTACTAGTAAACGAACTTTTCCTGTATTCTCAGTTGTCACTTTTAAAACCTTTTCCCATCTAACAAGATCCTTTAAAAGGTAAAAACTCACATAAATAAAGAGCATGTGACTGCTTAGAGTGAATAATAATTGAACCATTTGACTATTATACCATCTTCTCTGTTTGTGCGCTAGTTTGGAAACTTCACTTAAAAACTAGGGATTGTTTTTCAAGTAATCAATTGCATCTTGTAGGGTTTTAACTGGCACGATTTTCATATCTGTCTTGATTGTTTTAGCTGCTTCCAGAGCTGTTTGGTAGTTGTTTTTCGCATCTGGATGCGCTTTTTGTTCTTCTTCGCTAACAGGGTTATCGGGAGCAAAGAAAATCGCGGCACCTTCTCTAGCCGAAGCTACAACTTTCTTATCAATACCTCCAATGTCCCCCACATTCCCATCGCGGTCAATAGTTCCTGTACCGGCAACAATGCGGCCATTACGAAGGCCTGGGTCAGCTATTTGGGTATAGATGGCCAGACTAAACATGAGACCTGCACTTGGACCGCCAATACCAGCTGTTGAAAAGCGAATTGGGACATCACTGGTCACTTCCGTACGGTCAATCAAGCCGATTCCAATCCCATTTTTGCCATTTTCCAAGGTGATAATCTTACCTTCTGCAGATTTGGTTTGCCCATCCTCTTCATAAGTTACCTTGACGGAGTCCCCTAATTTTTGAGAATTGACATAATCAATCAAATCTTTGGAACTGTCAAAGGTATGATCATTGACTGCTGTGACGGTATCAGAGATGTTAAGAATCCCTTTAAAGGTCGAATTATCCGTCACAGTCAAAACATAAACCCCAAGGTATTTGAGTTCAATATCCTTACCAGCTGTTTTTAGCCCTTGATACTTGGCCATGTTTTGTGATGTTTGCATGTAGAATTGATTAATCCGCATAAATTCAACATCAGAAGAGCCACCTGTAGTCTCTTGGGCACTACGAATATCTGTAAAAGGCGTCAACCAAGCATAAATCATATGGGCTAAAGTAGCGTGCTGGACACCAACCGTAACGAATTGATAGGCACCTGCTTCCTTATCTTCTGTGTCATTTACTTTAAGGACTTGGCGAATATCTTCCGAACCACCTGGAACCTCTATATAATAGGGCAAGGGCACTACAAATGCCAAGAATGTCACAATTAAGGCCGCAATGACATATAAGGGCCATCTAATCTTTTTTTTCATTTCTTATTTCCTCCAAAATACTCTCGGGAACATAGCAGGCAATATCCTGACCAAACTTCAAAAGTTCTCTAACGCCTGATGAACTGAGATAGAGATGTTCAGGTCGACTATGTAAATAAATGGTCTCTATATTAGGAGACAGCTGATGGTTGTAGTAATCAAAACTGGCTTCATATTGCAAATCCGACGCATTTCTCAAACCTCGCACTAAGAAATTAGCCCCCAGTCTTTTTGCGACATCAACCACCAATTCATCATGAGAAGACACAACTTCAACATTTTCCAAATGTTTCAAAGCCTTTTCTAACCCCCGTTTACGATTTTCGATAGGAAGAAATCCTTGTTTGTGAGGATTAAAAAAAATACCGACATAGAGTTTATCAAAGAGTCTGCTCGCCCGTTCAATCATATCCAGATGCCCATTTGTCATCGGATCAAATGAGCCTGTGAATAATCCAATCTTATCTGACATAGACTGTCACCTTACTAATTCCATAAATTTTTTCCTTCCAGATGCCCAGGCAGGCAATTTCTTCTGGAAGTTCAACGACCTTATCCGTCTCACACACAACCATGACATCTTCAGAAAAAAGCTCTCTCTCAGCCATTTTTTCAATATCTGCTACGATTTGTTCCTTGGCATAAGGAGGGTCTAAGAAAATGAGGTCGAATTCCCCAGATACCTGTTCCAATGCCCTCTCTGCATCCATCTTGAGGAGTTGAAATTTTCCAACTTCCTTAGTCATCTGAATATTTTCAGCAATAATGGTCTGAGCCTTACGGTCTCGCTCTACCAAAACAGCGCTGGACATGCCACGCGATACTGCCTCGATAGATAAACCACCACTACCTGCATAAAGGTCCAAGACTCGTCCCCCTTCAAAGTAGGGACCAATCATGTTAAAAATAGCTCCCCTAACCTTATCCGAAGTGGGTCTTGTCGTCTTGCCTTCTAGTGTCTTGAGGGGACGTCCCCCATAGATTCCTGATACGATTTTCATACCGTTTATTATACCAAATTATAGGCAAAAAGAGAAAGAAAACCGAACCTTGCGGTTCGATTCTCTACAAAATATTTTCGTAAGTATCGCGAACTTCTTGAGGCCAAACACTTGTTTGCACTTCTCCGATGTGTTTCTTGCGAAGTAGGAACATGGCCATCCGAGATTGTCCAATTCCTCCACCGATTGTCAATGGGAATAGACCGTTCAACAAAGCCTTGTGCCATTCCAATTCTAAACGGTCTTCATCACCTGTGATGGCAACCTGACGGCGAAGCGTTTCTTCATCTACACGGATTCCCATAGAAGACAACTCAAAGGCTCCACCTAAAGACTCATTCCAGACAAGAATATCACCATTTAGACCCTTGTAGCCATTTTCAGACTCACTTGTCCAGTCATCGTAGTCTGGTGCACGTCCATCGTGCGGTTTACCGTCTGGTAATTCACCACCGATACCGATCAAGAAGACTGCTCCAAATTCTTTACAGATAGCATTTTCACGCTCTTTTGGTGTCAAGTCTGGGTAGCGTTCTACCAACTCTTCTGTGTGGATAAAAGTGATTTGTTTTGGCAAGATTGATTCGATGTCATAGCGGGCTTCAACAGCTAGCTCAGTAAGACGAATAGCCTTATAAATCTTCTCAACGGTTTCTTTTAGATAAGCGATATTACGTTTACCATTTGGGATAACTTTCTCCCAGTCCCACTGGTCAACATAAACAGAGTGGGTCGCATCCAGCGAATCTTCGTCTGGACGAAGGGCCTTCATATGGACAAAAAGACCTTCACCCTCACCGAAACCAAAGCGAGCCAAGGTATGGCGTTTCCATTTAGCAAGTGAGTGCACAACTTCATAAGTAGCATCAGGGATTTGGAGAACCTTGACCGATACGGCATTCTCCACACCTGATAAATTATCCTGCATCCCGTCACCGACCCTACTTAAGATAGGACCTTGAACTTCGACAACTTCTAGCTTATCTTTCAAATACTGGGTAAAAGTGTTTTTGACAAAGGAAATCTCTTCTTGTTGATGAATAAAACTTTTCTTCATAAACTACTCCTCAAAAAATTAATTAAAAGCATTATACACCTATTTCCAAGAAAAGAAAAGAGCAAATATAAAAAAATCAGTGCTCCTTCGAACACTGATGTCAGGGACCTTCTAGTCATTGCGACCGAAGATACGTAGAATACTTAGGAAGAGATTGATAAAATCAAGATAGATACTAAGAGCCATTGACACAACCCAACCTGTCGCTACACGACCTTGTGATTGTTCATAGGCAAGGCGAATCCTTTGGTTGTCCCAAGCAATCAGACCAGAGAAGACCAAGACCATGGCTACGCTAATCATATAATCAAAGAAACCACTAGCCAAGAAAATATTAACTACCATGGCAATCAGCAAACCGATGAGAGCCGCCATCATCGCTCGACCAAGCCCACTCAAATCTTTCTTGGTGAACATACCGACTGCCGCCATGACAAAGAAGAGAAGGGCGCTCGACACAAAGGCAGATAAAACTGTACCCGGAGTATAGAAGGCCACCACAAAACTAAGGGTAAAGCCGTTTAAAACAGAGTAAAGTAAAAATACTGGAAGAGCCGCTGGACTATTCTTTAAGGCCATGCTACTGGCAACGAAAACCAAGGCCAACTCCGCAAAAGTAGCAATGGTCAACCAGAGACGTCCCTGCATCAAAAAGTAAACCAACTGAGATTGAAAGACCGTCAACATAAGACCTGATACTAAAGCGGATAGTCCGATCCCCAGACCAACAAAGGCATAAACCTTAGCGTAAAATTGATTGAGACCTGCGCGGTCGTGAATAATAGTGTGATTCATCTTTTCTCCTTTTCTATGAACATCTTTCCTTGATTATAACAAAGAAAGTTAAAATTAGCTTAAATGGAAAATTAAAATACCGGCTGCAACGGCAACATTGAGACTCTCCGCCTGCCCCTTCATACTAATGTGGACCAACTGGTCTGCACTTTCAGCCATAAGGGGACTAATTCCTTGCCCCTCATTTCCCATGACTAGTACAAAATTTTCTATAGGAGGCAGTTCTCTGTAATCAACAGAATCTTTAGATAAGGTTGTTGCTAGCACTGGGATAGCTGCCTCTTTGGTTTCCTTAAGAAGCGCTTGACTCGACATCCTATAAATGGGCAGGTGGAAATGACTGCCTTGCATGGAACGTAGAGTCTTGAGACTGTATATATCTGCCGATTTATCTGAAACAATCACTCCAGTAAAACCTGCTGCATCCGCAGTCCGAATGATAGTTCCCACATTACCAGGATCTTGCACATCTTCCAAAAACAAGAACTTGCCCTGACTAAAATCAGCTTGTCCTACTTCTTCTTTTTGAACCACCGCGACAATTCCCTGTGGAGTCTGAGAATCCGCCAAATCTAGCAAAATATCCTCTGACACCCAGACAGTTTGCGGAAAAGCAGCTAACTGATCTCGGTAATTTTCTAGGGCAAAGATTTTCTCAATCGTCACTCCAGCTTGGACAGCTTCTTCAAACAAGTGCCAGCCTTCAATCAAATAGGCAGACTTGCGGTATTTTTTTTGGTGTAATTTCTTGGCATTTTTTACCACAGAATTGGCTTTTGAGGTTATAATAGTCATAGAAATATTATAACACAATCAAAGGGGTTTGGTATGCAAAAGGTTAGAATGATTGCCCAAGGTAGGGTGCAGGGAGTCGGCTTTCGTTGGGGTGTTTACAGCTTGGCACTTGAAATTGGTGGCATCACAGGTCGGGTATGGAATAACGACGATGGCACAGTGGAAATATTAGCCCAAGCAGACTCATCTGCTATCATGGCAAAATTTATCCAAGAAATCCGCAAAGGACCCACACCTTTTTCAAAAGTCAGCTACTTAGATGTCCAACTGAGCAACTTTCCTCCCTACCCTGACTTTAAAATCGCAAATTAGGTCTCTAGAACTATTGTATATTTTGTAAAAAAACAGTAGAATAGAAAGGTATAATTTTTAAAGAAGGAATAAAAACAGTGAAATCTATTAAACGTTTTGCACTCTCGGCTATGGGAGTGGCTATGTTGCTAGTCTTGACTGGCTGTGTTAGCGTCGATAAAGCCACAGGAAAGCCAATAGGATTTATTTGGAATACGATCGGAGCGCCTATGGCTGAAGCTATCAAGTACTTCGCTACTGATAAAGGTCTAGGCTTCGGTGTCGCTATCATCATCGTAACCATTATCGTGCGCTTGATTATCTTACCACTTGGTATCTACCAATCATGGAAGGCAACGCTTCACTCTGAAAAGATGAACGCCCTCAAGCACGTCCTTGAGCCACACCAAACACGTCTCAAGGAAGCAACAACTCAAGAAGAAAAACTCGAAGCCCAACAAGCTCTCTTTGCTGCTCAAAAAGAGCACGGCATCAGCATGTTTGGTGGTGTAGGATGTTTCCCTATCCTCCTTCAAATGCCTTTCTTCTCTGCAATTTACTTTGCTGCCCAACATACTGAAGGTGTTGCTCAAGCAAGCTACCTAGGAATTCCTCTAGGCTCTCCAAGTATGATTTTAGCTGCCTGCGCTGGTGTCCTTTACTATCTTCAATCACTCCTTTCACTTCACGGAGTAGAAGATGAAACGCAAAGAGATCAAATCAAGAAAATGGCTTACGTGAGCCCAGTCATGATTGCCGGCTTCTCCCTCATCTCACCAGCTAGTGTCACACTTTATTGGGTTGTCGGTGGTTTCATGATGATTCTCCAACAGTTTATCGTCAACTATATCGTTCGTCCAAAACTTCGCAAAAAAGTCCGTGAAGAACTAGCCAAGAACCCACCAAAAGCAAGTGCTTTCTCTAAACCAAGTGGACGAAAAGACGTTACCCCTGAACAACCAACTGCTATCACAAGCAAGAAAAAACACAAAAATCGCAACGCTGGAAAACAACGTTCGAGATAAAGCTACGTAAATTATCCAATAATTAAAAAACGAATGAATGATAAATAGTTTTCATCAACTAGATATCATCATTCGTTTTTATTATCTACCGTTACATCTTATACTAGTCGAAAAAGTTAAATAGTTTAAAAGCTCACATATAAAAACGATTCAATCATAAATTAACAAGTAACTCGCTATGATTTAATACAATTCACAGTTATTAAAACTTCTGCTCCCGCGTCTCTATTTCTAAGCTCAACTCGGCCTTTGTGTAGTTTTGCAACTCTACATACAAAACTAAGTCCAATACCATAATGTTGCTCTTTATACGATCTAGCTTTATCCATACGATAAAAGAGCTTTCCAAAATTATTTAAAACTTCCTCTGGAAATTCCGAACCATTATTCCATATACCTATTTTCAATTCCTTCCCCTCTTGCTCTACTCTAATTTTAATTTTAGGATTCTGTTTATCTGCATACTCCAAAGCATTTGTTAAAATATTTTGTATGGCACGAATCAGAAGAGATGGATTTATATAATAGTTTTCAGTTCCTTTCACATTTTGTTCAAAAGAAAACTTCATCTGATTTTTTATCAAAAAAGAAACTTCTTTCTCTAATTCATTGATAAAATCTGAAGAGGAATATTCCGTCCAACCTGTCTCATCATCATAATAGGTTTTAGAATAGTGAATCAATTGATTGAAATAATCTAGTAACTGTTGACTAGCTCTTTCTATATCTGCTAAGCATTCTTGAGATTGGTCGTTTTCAGTTATCGCCTGCAAAAATTCCACATTCCCCCTAATAATGGTTAAGGGAGTTTTTAAATCATGAGAAGCTGCTGAAACCTGAAACATCAAATCTTCTTTCTGCTGTTTCTCATCAACTATTAATTGTCGAATTCTATCTTGCATCACAATAATCCGATTTCCTGTCTCATGAAATTCTTTAACCGTTAAACTTTCTGTACATTCCTTCTCCAACCACATACTATTTTCATAAATCAAAGTCATTTCATAACTCAGTTTTTTCAACAATTTTCCAATGTGATAACTTATTAGAATAATCAATAAAACACAAATATATATCCATGATGACACATTGAAAAAAATTGATAGAACACCACTATTGTTTAAAGGTTTCCCATCTTCGTTTATTTGTATAGATACTGAAGCTAAGGGAATAAGATAGGCCATTAGTAAGCCAAGACTAAACTGCCAAATAATTCTCCAACAGGTTTCTCGAATTAATTGTCTAAAACTTTTGATTCTACCCATTGATATCCTCCACCGTACAAGGTTTTAATTGGATTTAATTGATAAGGTTTCAGCTTTTGACGAATTTGATAAATGTACTCTGAAACCGAACGTAAAAGAGCTTCTGAACTTTGTGGATATAGATAATTATAAATTTCTTCAATAGAATATATTTTACTTGGGTTGCTTGCCAAAAGATTCACTATGTCAAATTCCCTCCTTGTCAGAGCAATCTTATCATCATTTACAAATAGTTCCTTACTATCCGTATATAGTATAAGCTTCCCAATCTTTATTTGATGAACATTTCCTTTAATCCGTTCTTCACGACGTAAGTGCATTTTAACACGTGCTAACAATTCTTGCATACTAAAGGGCTTCATAATATAATCATCAGCACCTGCATTGATTCCAGCTACTAAATCTTCATCCATATCCTTGGCAGTTATAAAACAGATAGGAACAGTTATCTGCTCGCGAATCATCTGACAGATTTCTAAACCACTAACAGGCATCATAATATCTAATAAAATCAAGTCAAATCCTGTAAAATCACAAAGATCAATCTCTTCTATCTTATTTCGTATGACTACTTCATATTTTTCATATTCTAGTACTTTTTTTATTAGGCGAAGAATAGCAAGATCATCATCTACAACCAAAATTTTATAAGACATAACTCACCCTCCTGAATATATTATAGCACTACCTAAGAAAAAGACAGGATATCCCCTGTCTTTAGCCTACATTTCTTCCTATTAGTATCAGTGTAGCAAATACAAAAACAATTAATAACCAAACTATTTGTATCCCTAAGCCTTGCCACACTGGATAATAAAGCGACAAGGGATGGGTATAAAAACAATTCATACTAGCTAGTAATGGTAAATTTCTAAAAAAAGAACTGAATTGTAGTAACATTTGTCCCAACCCCAATAAAAGGGATAAACTTATTCCCAAAATTAAGATAAAGGACTGGGAAATAAATACAAAAATACCACTTAAAAGAGCGAAGGTTAGAATAGAAATACAAGCTGGAAATAGGATTGTTAGAACATGTTTAATATCGCTCAAAAGATTGATATTGTAGTATCCTTGGGCGAGTAGTATACATAATGATATTACAGCGACCAATAGGATAATTTCAATACATAATAGAATAGCTAGTTTACAGATTATAAATTTCAAACGATTTGGACAGGTAAGAAAACTGGTACGAAGGCTAG
Source organism: Streptococcus mitis (assembly GCF_003942865.1). Lineage (GTDB taxonomy): Bacteria > Bacillota > Bacilli > Lactobacillales > Streptococcaceae > Streptococcus > Streptococcus mitis_BI. The sequence continues at coordinate 45,893 of NZ_RJNZ01000013.1, forward strand.
AACCTGTAAATTCTCGACCTATAAATAGAACCGCTAGACTAACGAAACCTGCCTGTCCTAAATAGAGACTTTGCAGTAGCTGTTCCAAAACAAACTGTAGGGTCAACTGGTCTGGCTTATTATTTAAAAAAATAACTAACGCTGGAACACACAGTAATAGAGCACCTATAATCAACCAGTGCCAAGGATTCATCATAAACTTGAGATACTCACTTTTAAGTTGCTCTTTCAACTTATTCACCTCCTCCAATATCTGACTTAAGTAAGCGGTAAATTGCTAAAGCCAAGAATGAGAAGTTCCAACAAAGTAAAAATAAAATATGTTGTAAACAATTATGTTCTAAAATTTGAGGAGATGTAGCAATCAATCCTTGCCCCAATGCAACTGGAAGAAATTTTGCAACCGATATATAGTTTGCTAAGAATGTTACTAAATTGTAGACTTGGGGAAGCAAAAATAATAGAGGAACAATGGCTGTTTTAAATGTCAAAGCCATAATATAGGCCAGCAGTCCCAATAAAGTCCAAGCTATACTGGCTAAAAATATATAGAACCAAACTGTTCCATTTAGTGAAAAAAGCAATAAGCCATCTTGTCCTAAAACATAATGTGTCATGTTAATCGTAAGGAATATTGATAGAAAGGAAATGATAAAAGAAAATATAAGCCAAACTAATGTTTTTGAAACTAGGAAAGTACTTCGATTTGTAATAGAGAGGAGGCTTGTACGAATAGCAGAGTCTTTGTACTCCTCGGCTCCATAAATTGAACCTAGGATAATCATAATAAAAACACCAAATAAAGTGACATCAAAACCTAAAAATTCAATAGGAGGTATGGCTTCTGCTAAATCTGGATTTGTCTCTGGTGTAGCATGGATACCAACTGAAACAATTTGAGAAGCACCAATATTTGCTAAAAACGTTTGAAATACCAGTATCAAGAATAGTACAACATGAGTAGCTCTCTTATAAAGTAATTTCAATATTTCAGAATGAAGAGAGTAAATAAGTGCCATGTCACTTTCCTCCTTCTGTTAAACTAAAGAAGACTTCTTCTAGTGAGGAAAGATTTTTCATCACTTCTTGTAAAGTTCCTTTTATAAGAACTTTTCCTTTATTTATGATAACTACATCATCTGTTACTGCTTCCACTTCCGATAATATATGAGATGATAGCAAGACTGTCTTCCCTTCTTGAGCTTGTTTTTTTATAAACTCTCTAAACCACCGAATTCCTCTTGGATCCAACCCATTAGTCGGTTCATCCAATATCAGATATTGAGGATTTCCTAATAGAGCTGTTGCAATTCCCAAGCGTTGTCCTTCGCCTAATGATAATTTTCCAATTTTAGATTTTTTCTTATGGCTAATATCCACCATATCCAAGACTTGATTAATTCGCTGACTGGATATCCCATTACTAGCAGCAACAATTTTCAAATGTTGATAAACAGTCCGATCATCAGGAGCACCTACACTATCAAATGAAGCTCCTACAGTCTTTAGAGGAAATTTTAATTCCTTATAAGTTTGATCTCCAATTTTGGTAAGACCAGATGTTGCTTTGTCTAATCCTAATAACATACGTAAGGTTGAACTTTTTCCAGCTCCATTTGGACCCAGAAAAGCAGTCACTCTACCTGCTTTTGCTTCAAAAGAAATATCTTTTAAAATTTGAGTTTGACCATACGACTTACATAAATTTTTAATGGTAATACTTTGTTCCATGAGTTCTCCTATTCTATTTAATATTTCTAAAAGTAACTATATCTTACACATTCTTTTTCGGATTTTTTTCAGAATTTAGAGAGTAAAAAAGATTTAAAATTTTGTTTCATTTAATTATCTAGATTTGTGCAAACTTAAAAGCCCGATGTTCCCATCAGGCTTCTTTTTTATCCATGTACACGTTTCATATAGTCTTGGTAACTTTCGGTATCCATGAGTTTTTTAGCGTTCTTGACGCGGTCTGCTGTTGGTGGTTTGACCCCTTCGAGGGAATATGGAATTCCCAATTCACGCCATTTGAACTCACCCATGGTGTGATAAGGTAGAATTTCAAACTTATCAACATTTTTGAGGGTCTTGACGAACTTACCAAGTTCAATCAAGTCATCATCTCTATCTGTCAATCCCGGAACTAGCACGTGGCGAATCCAGACAGGTTTTCCAATATCTGATAGATACTGGGCACAAGCCAAGATATTTTTATTGGTTTGGCTAGTAACAATCTTGTGCTGTTCTTCGTTGATTTCCTTGATATCCAAGAGAACCAAGTCAGTGACAGCCATGAGTTTGTCAAACTTCTCAAGGTAACGTGGTTTATTACGGAATGGAAGGGCACAGGTGTCCAAAGTACAGTGGATTCCTTGTTCCTTAGCCTTAGTGAAGAGGGCAATCAGGAAATCAATCTGCAAGAGGGCTTCTCCTCCACTGACTGTAATACCGCCCTTATTTCCCCAGAAACCGCGGTAACGCAAGGCTTCTGTCAAGACATCATCTACCGTCCGTTCACGTGACTTATTGGACTCCATAGCCCAAGTGTCCGGGTTGTGGCAATACTGGCAACGCATGTGACAGCCCTGCAAAAAGACAATAAAGCGAATACCAGGCCCATCTACTGACCCAAAGCTTTCTGTCGAATGCACCATTCCTGTCACTTGTCCATAATCAATTGTTTCTTCAGACATATCGTTACCTTCCTTGAAAACGTTTTATAGTTTTATTATATCACGACTTGAAGGAAAAACAAGATTTTTGCCTATTTTTTAGAAAGCAATCTGTTTTTCAATTTCATTTTCAATTACTTATCATTTTATTCTTCAAAATCAAAGCCATACAAGGTTGCAAAATAGTCCTCAGGGCGCTCTGCACGGCGGATTTGACGGGCTTTTCCTTCTTCAGTATAGAGTATTTCCGCAGAACGAAGTTTGGCATTGTACTGGTAGCCCATTGAAAATCCGTGGGCACCTGTATCATGAATGACCAGCAAATCACCGATTTCTGTATGAGGAAGTTCGCGATTTACTGCAAATTTATCATTGTTTTCACAGAGTGAACCGACCACATCTACCACCTCAGATGGTCCATCTGGGTGAGTCAGATTGGTAATATGGTGGTAGGCTCCGTACATGGCCGGACGCATAAGGTTAACCGCTGAAGCATCCACGCCTAGATAGGTACGGTAGGTTTTCTTCTTATGGGTAACTCTTGTGACCAAAGCACCGTGAGGTGCTAACATAAAGCGACCCAATTCGGTGAAAATCTTGACCTGACCAAGACCTGCTGGCGTAAGAACCTCTTCATAAACCTTACGAACTCCCTCACCAATCAAGGCGATATCATTTGGCTCCTGGTCTGGACGATAGTTGACACCAATACCGCCAGAAAGATTGATAAAGTCTAGCGAAATGCCCAACTTTTCCTTGATTTCAACAGCCAATTCAAAAAGCTGACGCGCCAACTCTGGATAATAGAGATGGGTCACGGTATTGGACGCTAGGAAGGAGTGAATCCCAAAAGTCTTGGCTCCTTTTTCCTTCAAGATGGCAAAAGCTTCAAAGAGCTGGTCCTTGGTCATGCCAAACTTGGCTTCTCCAGGATTGTCCATAATGTCTGTTCCTAGCTCAAAAACGCCTCCAGGATTGTAACGACAAGAGATGATTTCTGGAATCCCTGCTGCACGCTCTAGATGTTCAATATCTTCAAATGCATCCAAGTTAATGATTACACCCAATTCACGCGCATAGGCATATTCCTTGTCTGGCGTGTTGTTTGAAGAGAACATAATCTCAGAACCAGGGAAATCCAGTTTATGACTCATCAAAAGCTCTACATAACTAGAGCAGTCCACTCCACAACCTTCCTCTTGAAGAATTTTTAAAATAGCTGGTGTTGGAGTAGCCTTAACTGCAAAATATTCCTTAAAGCCCTTGTTCCATGAAAATGCTTGGTTGACGGCTCTTGCCTTTTCACGAATTCCCTTCTCATCATACAAGTGAAAGGGAGTTGGGAACTCGGCAACAATCTTTTCTAAGTCTTCTTTATTGATAAATGGTGTTTTCATAAGTTTCCTTCTATTCTATTTGCAAAGAAAGGCTGGGACAATCGTTCCAACCTTTAGTTCTATCTCTTATTTATCTTCGTCAAAGATATTACCAACCTCAACATCGATAGTTTGGTTCTTGACATCAATATTGGTTACCTTCAAGAGTGACTTGTAGTCAAACTGCTTTTCACGTTCTTCTTGGGCATTGTCCGCAAAGACCGCTACACCTGCCAATTCTGAATCAAACTCACGCAAGAGACTGATCATCCCGTTGACAGTTCCTCCGCCTTTCAAGAAGTCATCCACAATCAAGACACGGCTGCCTGCCTTGAGACTGCGTTTTGAAAGGAACATTTTCTCGATACGGTCACCACTTGAACCGGATACATAGTTGACGCTGACAGTTGAACCTTCGGTAATTTTCAGGTCACGGCGCACAATAACAAAGGGAACATTGAGGACATTGGCAACTGCATTTGCAAGTGGAACACCCTTAGTCGCTACTGTCATAACCGCATCAATTTTTTGGTCCATAAAGCTCTTGGCAATAATGCGACCAATATTTTTCAATATGGCTGGTGTGCTAAGCAAATCAGACAGGTAGATGTAACCACCTGGCAAGATACGGTCACTTTCTGACAACTTGGCACACAAGTCCTCAACCATTTCCTTGGCATCATGGCTTGAGATTGATGGTGTGAAAATGACACCACCACCAGCACCAGTTACTGTCTGGATGTGACCGATTTCGATCTCCTCAAAGGCACGTTTGATAATCACGATATCCTCTGAGATGGATGATTTAGCAGATTCATACTTTTCAGCAAAAGTATTGAGACTAGTTAGTTTATAAGGATTATTAATCAAATAGTTGGAAATGACAACCATCCGATCACTTCTTCTTAATTTCATTTCTATTTCCCACTTCATTTAATTTTGATATTTTATCTATTATACCATATTCACATAAAAAAACGAACATTCTTATCCTAAAAAATGCTCATTTTTCTTAAATTATTAATCTAAATCTGGTTTATAGAAGGAACGATTGTCCATAGCGAAGATTTTACTGGTCATCTCTCCTTTATCCACCAAAGCCAGAGCTGTTGACATCATCATCATGCTTGCATCCAGATTATCAATCATATGGATAATCTCTGCCTCCATGATACGTGGACGAACCGGACTTCCATACTCAAGTAAGCCGTGGTGACTGAGGATGACGTGACGAAGCAGAACGACTTCTTCCTTGGTATCATCGATGCCGAGTTCCATCACTGTCTTGGTAATTTCGCTATCAATCAGAGCGATATGTCCAAGAAGATTACCTCGCACTGTGTACTCGGTCTGGTCTGGTCCCGTCAACTCGATGACCTTAGCCAAGTCATGCAGCATAATCCCCGCATAGAGCAGGCTCTTATTGAGCTGAGGATAAACTTCGCTAATAGCATCTGCCAAACGCACCATGGTTGCAGTGTGGAAAGCCAAACCCGTTTCAAAGGCATGGTGGTTGGTCTTGGCAGCTGGATAAGAGTAGAATTCCTTATCATACTTGGTGTAGAGATTTCGGACAATTCGTTGCCAGACAGGATTTTCAATTTTGAAAATCATTTGCGACATATAGTCACGGATTTGCTTGACATCAACTGGCGACTTGACCTTAAAATCAGCTGGATCATTGGGTTCACCAGGCTGAGGCAGGCGAAGGGTAATTTGATTGACTTGAGGGGTGTTGTTATAAACTTCTCGGCGTCCTTTCATGTGGACAACCTTACCTGCGGTAAAGGCCTCAACGTTATGAGGTTGGGCATCCCAGAGTTTTCCTTCAATCTCGCCACTATCATCTTGGAAGGTAAAGGCTAGGTAATTTTTCCCAGCTCGAGTTTGCCTCAGGTCAGCTGATTTGATTAGGTAAAAACCTTCAAACAGCTCATCTTTTTTCATGTGACTAATCTTCATATTCTTCCTCATTTTCTTGGAAATGGAGTAGATCAAGCGCAGGCTCACCTTCTGACAACTCAATGTGACGAAGCGTCCGCTCGATAGCTGTGGTGCGACGGTTTAATAATTCATCAATATTGCCAGAGGCATATTGGAGATGCTTTTGTGCCTTGACCAGAATGCCACCAAACTTGCCAAACTCAGTCTTTACACTGGCAAGAGTCTTGCTGATATGGTCGGCACTCTTTTGGATATTGAGAGTCTTGAAGCCAACTGATAGGGAATTGAGAAGGGCTGACAGGGTACTTGGACCTGCGACAATAATCTGCTCCTCCCGCCTCAAATCATCAAAGAAGACAGGATTGCGGACAATTTCTGAGTAGAGACCTTCTGTTGGCACAAACAAAATTCCAAAATTGGTCGTCCGAGGTGGTGCTATGTACTTGCTCTTGATATCCTTGGCAAAGCGCTTGACGCTTGCTAAAAGCGATTTACGACAGCGTTCAATCTCATCCTTGTCACCTGCTTCATAGGCTTCTTCTAGGCGGTAATAATCTGCCAGTGGAAACTTAGAGTCAATTGGTAGATAGACGTACTCTTGGTCGCCTTGTCCGGGTAACTTGATGGCATACTCCACTCGTTCACTAGAGTTTTCAACCGTTGCATATTCTCTTTCATACTGGGCTGGTGTCATGATGTCTTCGATGATTTGCCCCAGTTGCAATTCTCCCAGAATCCCTCGCGTTTTGGTTCCAGAGAGAACCTTGTTGAGGGCGCCGACATCACGGGCAACTGTATGCATTTCTCCAAGGCCACGATTGACAGACTCCAGTTGTTTGGAAACTGTCTCAAAGGAAGCCTGTAAGCGTGTCTGCAAGGTCTTTTCTAGTTTTTCCTCGACTGTCTGGCGCATTTGTTCCAAACGTTGCTCATTTGATTCCTGCAAGGCTTGGAGGCGTTGGTCGGTCTTGTCCCTGGTTTGCAAGAGATTATCTGTCATTTCTTGACGGACTTGAGTCAGACCTTGGTGCAATTCGATTCGCACTTCTTGCAAACGGTCACTGACAGCTACTTCCAAATCTTTTTGATCTAACTGACTAGCTTGTCTGGCTTGTTCAAAACGGTAATCCAACTGGTCTGACAAGTGATCTGCCTGATCCTCCAAGCTCTTGGCTAGATGTTTTTCCTGCTTATCCTGCCTTTGCCAAATCAGAAAGAGGCCAGCTAGGTTGGCAATCAATAATAGAACAAGTAAACTTTCCATCCTACCTCCTGTCATTGCTATGCAGTACGACCACATAGCCATCTGGGCAAGTCACCGACACTTCCCTATCTATATATTCGTTAGAAGCGTACACTTTTTTAAAGAAAAAATTTTCCTCTGTCAACTCATACTTAGCTCCGAGAATGGTCAGCTGGCTATCCCGAACTGGCATAAAAGCTAGATAGTCGTAGTCTGAACGGGGATGTAGCTGACTGGTCCCTTCTGGACAATAGGTAATCAAGTTTTGCCCATCTTCAATCTCTATCTGGCGCATATAGGGCACCAACTTGGGATTACTAGGCAGAAAGACATTGGCCAACATATGGTCAATACGACCACCCAAAGCACCGAAAATAGTAACTTGAGCCTGAGGATTGTTCTCAAAGATAGTCAAGAGAGCCAATTCCAGATCTGTATCATCCTTTTCTGGTCGGGCTTGAACAAAATGCTGGGCACGTTTTTGAATCACCTTTCTCTCTTCTTGCGTCACAGAATCAAAATCTCCGACTGCTAGAGCAAGAGGCAAACCTTCTTCCAAGACCCAGAGCGAGCCTCGATCCACACCGACAAAAGCATCAAAATCTGTCCGATAATGGCCGCGGTCTCCGCCTGCAAAAACTGCAACCTTAGTCCAGTTGTTTTCTGAGAGTTTGTACTCGCTCATTGACATCTCCCTTAAAGACATAGGAACCTGCTACAAAAACGGTCGCACCAGCTGCTTTAGCCTGAGCAATAGTTTGGTTATCAATCCCACCATCCACTTCGATTTCAAAATTCAAACCTTTTTCATCACGAAGGGAAACCAACTCACGAACCTTATCCATGGTTTCAGGTAGAAAAGCTTGCCCACCGAAGCCAGGGTTAACTGTCATGACTAAGACTTGGTCAACTAGGTGAAGCACGTGCTTAATCGCCTCAACAGGCGTACCAGGATTGATAACGACTGAAGGCTTGACACCGAGTGAACGAATTTTTTGGAGGGCACCATGAATATGGGGCGTTGCTTCCACATGGATGCTGATGATATCCGCACCTGCACGCGCAAAGTCTTCTAAATGATGCTCAGGGTTTGACACCATCAAGTGGCAGTCAAAGACCATCTTGCTATGAGGGCGAAGAGCTTCGACTACACCTGCACCAAAACTGATTTGTGGCACAAAGTGCCCATCCATGATATCGATATGGGCATATTCTGCCCCAGTTGCTTCTAGACGTTTGATTTCACGTTCAAAGTTGGCATAATCTGCTGCCAGAATTGACGGAGCAATCTTGTATTGAGACATAGGTTTCTCCTTATTTTGGAATTTTTTTGCTGACTTTTTTATAGGTTTCTCTGCGATTTTCAATCTCACTGAGGAATTGCAGGTAGTTGTCAAAACGGAAGGACGCAATGATACCCTCTTCAACAGCCGGCTTCACTGCACAGGACGGCTCATGGGTGTGGGTACAAGTACGGAACTTACAATCTCGGCTAACAGTAGCAATCTCTGGGAAAGCCTGATTGAGGTCTTCCGCCGTTGATACTTCATAATCCAGTGATGAGAAGCCTGGTGTGTCTGCGATTTTACCCCCATTGAGGTTGTAAAAACTAACAGCTCTAGTAGTGTGGCGCCCGCGACCCAGACTGTCTGAAATTTCTCCTGTTTCAAGATTGAGGTCTGGTGCGATTTTATTGAGAAGAGTTGATTTCCCAACACCTGTCTGCCCCATAAAGACTGTAACCTTGCCTGTTAACAAGGGCAAAAGTTCTTCTTTACTGGTCACAAAGTCGTAGCCGATGTCACCATAAGTCTGTTCATAAAAATCCAGTTCTCCTCTATCTTCCAACAAGTCCATTTTGGAAATATAAACGATGGGATGGATGCCCTTGTGCTCCAAAAGAACCAAGAAACGATCCAGCAAATTGCTGTTAAAATCAGGTTCCTTGACTGACATGATTACTACAGCTTGGTCAATATTAACAATTGGCGGACGGACTAGGCTATTTTTGCGTTCGTGAATCTTGAGAATATAGCCTTCTGAATTTTCCTCCGCAGAGAAATCTACCCAGTCCCCAACGTAGGGAGTATGGCCTTTTTTACGGAAATTCCCACGCGCTCGTGTTTGATAAACCTTGCCCTCACTCTCTACATAGTAGAACCCAGCCAAGGCTTTAATGATTTGTCCCTGCATATTAGAGTCCTTGCCCTTTAAGTGCATCTGCTAGGCTGGCAAATTCTGCCAAGCTGAGAGCTTCCCCACGCACACTTGGTGACAAGCCTGCTTGGTCCAAAGCCTTGGTCAGCTTGTCCTTAACTTCCTCAGTCTTGCCAAAGTAACCTGTCAAGTTATTCCACAAGGTCTTTCGGCGATGGGTAAAACTAGCCTTAGAAACCTTAAAGAAGAAGCTCTCGTCTTCCACTGCTACAGCTGGCTCTGGACGGCGCACCATTTTCAAGATGGCTGAGTCCACGTTTGGTGCTGGCACAAATACCGTACGAGGCACGATGAAGGCAACCTTGGCAGTCATGTAGTACTGAACCGCAATCGACAAGCTACCATAAGCCTTGGTATTCGGTTGAGCGGAAATGCGGTCCGCCACTTCCTTTTGCATCATGACCACAAACTCACTAAAAGGAATCCCACTTTCAATCAAGTGCATGAGAATGGGCGTCGTGATGTAGTAAGGCAAATTAGCCACTACCTTGATTGGCAGGTCAGGATTTTTAAAATTCTGGATATGTTGCGCCAAATCGACCTTGAGAATGTCCTCGTTGACTACGGTCACATTGTCAAAATCACGCAAGGTATCTGCCAAAATAGGCACCAAACGGTGGTCGATCTCAAAGGCCATAACTTCTGCTGCACACTCAGCCAAAAATTCCGTCAAGGCACCAATTCCTGGCCCGATTTCGATGACATTGACCTGGTCATCAATCTCAGCCGTATCTACAATCTTTTGAAGGATATTGGTGTCCGTCAGGAAATTTTGCCCGAAGGACTTTTTAAAGGTAAAACCGTGACGCTCCAGCACTGCCTTGGTCACGCTATAATCTGCAATTCTCATCTATTCTCTTTTCTATTATCTGTTACTACTATTGTAACACATTCCCCTTGTATTTTGGGGCTGCTTAACCATTCTCATAAGATTTCATAGCTTCTTCCACTTCTGCCAAAGTAACCCCAAACAACTCTAAGCGCTTGAGTAGTTGCTTGCCGTTAGAATAGCCGATTCGGAGAACCTCTCCCAGATATTCTCTGCGCTTACGGCTGTCTGCCCCTGCTAAAAAACCAAGGCGAATCAAGTCGCTACGACTGATATCAAACTGGCTCTCATGTTCAAATTGTTCTGTCACCTGAGCTAGAGCCGTTTTCAGGTCTTCATAGCTGGCATGTTCTATTCCCAAAGAACGCCCCTTGGTTTTGGACTTAGGAACAGCTTCATCTCGTTTGAGAAAGGCATGCTGAACTGTTGGAATGGCCGTCATAATCATGCGGCGAATCCGCTCGCCATTAAAATCTGGGTCTGTAAAGACAATGACTCCATGACGTTGGTGCAGGCACTGAATCCGATCTATATCCTGGTCATTGATTGCAGAACCTCGTGTCTCATAAGTCTCAACGTTAAAGAAACGCTTGAGATTGGCCGTATCATCGCGACCTTCAACCACGATGACTTGAGAAATTTTTTCTTTCATCACTTACTGTCCAATCCAAAAATTCGTTCTGCATTTGCAGTCGTTGCCACCGCTAACTCCTCGGTCGTCATCCCACGTAAGTCAGCGATAAAGTCCACAACATAACGCGTATAGGCTGTTTTATTTTCTCGACCGCGTTTAGGTACAGGTGCTAAGTAAGGCGCATCTGTTTCCACCAAAATCTTGTCCAAAGGTAACTCTTTAGCTGCTTCTTGGATGTCAGTTGCTTTCTTAAAAGTCACCACTCCTGAGAAGGAAATAGTCATGCCAAGCGCGACAAACTTCTCTGCCCACTCAAGCGTCCCTGAAAATGAGTGCATGATGCCACCCCGAGGACCAACTCCCTCGCTCTTGATAATCTCATAGGTATCTTCCAGCGCATCACGGGTGTGGACAACAAAAGGCAAATCCAAGTCCTTAGATAGCTGAATCTGACGGCGAAAAACCTGCTCCTGCACCTCTTTTGGCGCTGTCATCCAATGATAATCCAAACCAATCTCACCTAAAGCAACAACCTTGGGATGCTTGAGCTTATCAAGCAAGTAGTCTTCAATCTCCTCTGTGTAAGTCTCTGCTTCTGTCGGGTGCCAACCAATAGTCGCGTAAAGTTGGTCATATTCATCTACCAACTCCAAGGCACGCTCAATAGTCGGTTGATCAAAACCAACAATATTCATCTGTGTCACACCCATCTCAGCAGCCAAGGCAATTTCTTCTGCCTCACGACCTGCAAATTCTTCTACATTCAAGTGTGTATGTGTATCAAAAATATCCATACTATATTTCCCTCTCTTTCCTCAATATTCCTTAACTACCAGAATGAAAGAATTTCTTTCTTCTATACTTCCCTATATTTCCTCTAGTTTCTATTCACTTTGGTTAGTACTTGGTTAGTTCTATGGTTAGCATCTACAGATGAATTTGATTAAGTTTCTCTCTCAATTCATCCTGTATATTTTTTGTTACATGACTATAGATCCTTAAAGTAATAGATTCATCTCTATGTCCAACTCGCTCCATAATAGCCTTTATGGGTATCCCTAGTTCAGCCAACAAACTAATATGAGAATGTCTAAGCATGTGAATATTATAGGATCTGTGCCCACCTAACACTACTTCACAAATATTTTTGATAAATCTATATAACAAAGGCTGCCTCATAATGTTACCTTGCTCAGTCACAAAAATGAACTCCTCATCAAAACAGTTCCTACGAAAGTACTCAATGATTTCTAAGCAACGTTCACTTAGTACTATCGTTCTAACAGAACCTACTGTTTTCGTTGTCTGTAAGATTCTCTCATCATATCTATGAGCAACATAATCTATTGTATGATCAATTGTTAAAAGATTTGCTTTGAAGTTTACATCTTGATAGCGAACCCCTATAAACTCTGCGAAACGAAGACCAGTTAAAAAGATAAATTCCATTGCCAAAGCATAACGCTTATCTTTATTGTGACTTTCACAATACGATAAAACCTGTCCTAGTTCCTCTCTACTAATGAAATTATCCTTAGCTTTTTGCAACTTCTCATAGTCCACTTTCTGCTTTGGAATTACCACCCCTTTAACTGGAGAATCAGAAATATATCCGACCTTTACAGCATAATTAAAGAGACCATTCAAATATATCTTCCGATTTTTTCTTGTTGAATTTTGAACATTCAAATTCATTAAATATGTTTGAACTAACTGTGTAGTATAATCTGATATTCTCAAATTTCCTACTGTTTCCATGAAAAGTTCTAAACTTTTCATCTCACTTCTATAACTAGAGGATTTTATCTCACTGGAACGAATCGTTTTCCATTCTTCTAATAGCTGACTAAAAACCATTTCTCCTAGCTGTTTCTTTTCAACTTCCTCTTTTGTAGGGGCTGTTAGAAGTTTTTCAATTTTTAGCGCTAAGCGACGTTTTGCTTCTGCTTGAGAAACTCTAGATTTTGATTTTAGAGTCACAGAAACTTGTTTCCACTTTTCCTCTCGTTCATGATAGAATTTCTCATAATAACGGTATTTCCCATTATCCAATTCTTTAAAAAACATTTCTTCTCCTTGTACTTTTGAAGCAAAGGAAAGCTATGTAGCATAGCTTAATTATAACATAACTACATAGCTTCCTCATATTTATTTTGTTTATACAGCAAAAATTCCTTATAACCTTCAACGTTTATATATACTCTCTTATGAGAAGGCTTCAAAATGTATCCTTGGAATTTTTCATTTCTCCGCATTTCTGTTAGATCATTGTTTAAGGTTTTTAACGGAACATCAAATAATTCCGTAATTCCTCTCTTGCTTTTATATATATTTTCCATAAAATTCTCCTATTTTGATATAATAGGGATGATAAAAGACGGTTTCTTTTATTACATACTTAGCTTGTCAGTTGCTCCGCTAAAAGTATCTGACAGGCTTTTTATGTTATCATAAAACTCCGTAGTATATTCTTTCACACCATAAGGAGTTTCATGTTTTGTGGTACGTGAAAATGTCGGAGGACTGTTAATCTTATAAGTTTCCATAAGCTCACCCTTTGTTGTTGTAATTTCCAAAGGCTTTTCAATTCCTCTACTGGTACGATAAATACGAATCCCTTTTGGATACATATATAAACGTGCCCCTTTTACTGTTGATTTCTTATCTGAGCTTTCGTCTCCGATTTGTAAATTTGATAAGTAGGCTATCAAATAGTTCCCAACTTTATCTGCCCTTCTCAAGCGCTTGGTCTTAGTAAACCCTTTCCCCCACATCTTAGCAAGGTCATTGTTAGGAATTGTTAGCTCTGAATCATTCTTTAATAACACATGCAAATGCCACCTTCCGCTAGCTTGTGGTTCAATGACCGTAATATAATCAACGTCCCCAAACTGATTACGAATGCGTCGAATGAACGCTTTGAAATCCATATAAACTATAGCTGTTTCGGTGACATGGTTACGATAAGTCAACGTAATCCAGAGCTGGTTGGCACCTCCCGTAAAATTGTGAGCCACTAAGCGTCGTAGTTTTTTCATAGTCTGTTTAGTAGACTTCAAATTATCGAGTCGTGTACTACTGGAAGTATCCATTTCATGAATTTCTCCAGTCTCAAGATTTACGTAACGCTTGCCTTCTATCACTTTGATAGTTTGTTCTTGTTGACCGTTAGCGGTTGTCATTTCAAGCGTATTACCATACACGTAACTTTTTACAATTTTACCAAGTTCTATTCGTTCCATGCTTTGTACCTATAAAAATATGTTTTGTGCTTTTGTATGACGCTTATCAAGTTAAGGCGTCGCACTATTGATGATTAAATTCAGATTTATTCCATGATTTATTGACAATAGGGACCCTAAGATTATAAAACTGATTGTGTCGGAACGGCGAACAAAGTTCGACCGCACCGCCCCAACCAGTCTAATCTATCTTAGCCTATTATTAACAACTTTCACGGCATAAAGAATTTAACCATCTAAGACCACGGATGTTTCAATTTGAACAACGCCCCTTTAATCGTTCGTTTATCTGATTCATTACATATGATGAATACTAGATAGCGTAACCCATGCTTTACATATAGATCAGCAAGACCATGAAGAGCATATTTGTGCAAATAAAAGATCCAAGTATCCTTTATTCTTAATAGAACATCTGAATCTATCTCTCCAAACACTTGAAACCGGAAAACTACACATCTTGCTCCAAATTCTCGAATCCCATAGTTATCAATTGCACATATAGGAACTCTTTCATCTGCTACATGCACTCTCTGAATTGACTTGCTTCCATCAATTTGATCAACTTCCTGATCCTCATAAATCGGAGTTAGTGTATAAACAAACTGATTTTCTTGAACATTTTCTTTCACTAATTCTACGAGTGCGTTTTGCGTAGTAACTATAAATCTATCCCAGTTTTTTTGCTTTTCTTCAACTTGGACTTTCCTCTGGTACTCCTGAAGTTTTCTACTACATAGGTGATAAACTTCCTTAATACCTTCAAAAACCTTCGCAGGTATTTCCTCGATAAACGATGGCATATTGATCTCCTTTATAGTCTTATAGTTCGACAACTTCATTGACTTTTGCAGTCAAACTAAGCTGATTACGATACTCTCCGTACACAACTGCCTTCTCAATGCCTACAATTTCTACTGCTGTGAGCATTGGTTGAAACGAGTCATAATCCTTCAACGATGCAAATGGGACCTTTATGGTAAGCTTCTCCCCAATATTTTTGTTCTCATTGGGATACTCACTTTCATCAGAAAAGATAAGCACGCCTATCTTTACTCCTTTTTCAATTTCTGAACCAGTCTCACTTCTTTCTATCCACCTTGTAGCGGAAATAAAACGTAACTCTTTGTGAGAAAGAAACAACTGAGCATTGAACGCTGTAAAATGCGACAAATTCTTAAGAGCCATAATTTAAAACCTTCTTTCTAGAATTAAAAGCAAATCGTCTACTTTTAATCAAATAAACACTGTGACGATTACAGATAACAACATTTAAAATTACACCTCCTTATCTATAAGGAGAAATTTCACCAGAATTCGGATGAAATTTTAAATTTATAATTCTTTTCGTAGAGTATCTATAATGCGCTCATAGTGTTTTTTGACAGTTTTGTCACTAAGTCCAACTTCTTTTGCAAGACTTGAGTACGATCTACCCTCAACCACTCCATATAGAATTTTTTTATCTTTTTCACTCAGCAATCTCTCAATAGCATCCTTTATAATAACAATTTCTTCTTTTTTAATTAAGAGCGACAATGGGTCATTATAATCTGCTATCGTATCTAGTAAAGGATTTGTATCACCTGAACCACTATCTAAACTACGAAGACTATAAGAACGATCTTTTCTACATGAATTCTCATAGGGCTGGTTTAATAAGTTATCTACCTTAGCCCAATCACCAGATAATACAGCTTTTTTAATTGCTTCTTCTCTACGTTGTTCTACTTTTGTTAAATCTACCATAGGTTGGTACCTCCTGCTCGGGTTTACCAACCATACATAGTTTGTCTCCTCACGCTATCGTCAGTGGAAACTCGCCTTATGTGATTTTAAAAAGAACATAGTAAGATGCATAAAAAATAGCAGTTATACAAAATCGTATAACTGCTATGCATTTTTTAGAGCCAAATCTATATGCTATTTGTCTTTTTTATTCAATTATTCTTTTAGTTCTACTTTTTCTAGTTCCATTACTGCGTTATTTTCTTTATTTGAGGTATCATTCTTCAAAAATCCTATGAATACTTTCTTACCATTTTCAACCGGGATATAGAATTGCACTCTATCTAAATCAACATATATTTTTTCTGTATCCTTTATCTTATATCCTCTACTTTCCATGATTGCGATAATTTGTTCTTTTGTTTTTAAATCCTTAACAGTATTAGTAAATGACTCATATGAAGTTAAATAAATCACCTTATCTCCTACAATAATTCTATCACTTAAAAATTTAATATTAGGTAATCTATCTATATTTTTTTGATCTTCTTCCACAGAGCCTTTAGTTCCATAAACCTTCGTAACACGATAAGTTCCGCTAATTTTTGTGTTTACTAATGGTACTAACTCATATGGTACAGATGTATTCTCACCAATTATATCAAGATATACCATCTTATGTTGATCTATCTTATACAGGATTCTTCCGTAACGTTCTTGGTCTTTATTATCAAGTAATGAAATAAACTTCAAATCTTCTTTTTTGATATCACTATTTTTTAATATCTCGAAATTTTTCTTAAATGATTTGACGATATCTTCTTCCGAAAGTTTAGTTTTTGTGATATTTTTAAAATCAGAATATGAATCATGAATAGTTACATCA